>JAJDEC010000519.1 GCA_029259995.1 Phycisphaerae bacterium | reverse complement strand
TCGCAGGTGCCGCCGTCCATCAGCTTCCGCTGGTATTGGAACGACTTGTCCTTCTTCGTCAGCGTGTCGGCCACGACCTGGCAGTAGGCCGTCGCGGCGGGCGTAAAGATCGTTGCCTTGTCGCCGACGCGCAGGACGGGGCCGTCACCCATGCCGACGCCTGTGATCGCCTTACTGCATTCGACGGCGACGACAATCGTCTTTTTCGGGAGTGTCTTCTCACTGACGGCGGCGAGTGCGCCGGCAAATCCGACTTCCTCGGCTCGCGTAAAGAATGCAAACGTGGGCACTGTCGACTTCTTGCGGCAGATGGCTTCGAGCATGCAGAGGATGCCCGCAAGACCGGCGATGTCGTCGCAGACGCGCGCATGGATGCGGTGGTTCTTGATTGTTGCGTCGGGCAAGGCCCACATGCCGGGCGCGTTGGTCTCGATCGTTCCGCGCGTCTTTGCGATGACGGCGGCGGGCGGCGAATCGGCGCCGAAGGATCGGGCGCTGGCTGTTGCGCCAGAAGGTTTCTGAGAGATCGTTTTCTCGATGGTGGCGGGAATCCACTTTCCTTCGGAGTAAAACTGAATGCGCGTTCCTTTGAAGTAGCTCTTGCGCACCCATCCGCGAAAGTCAGCGCGGACGCGATTCCTGGATTCCATTTTCGTCGCGACGAATCCGGGATGATCCATGTGGGCCGCGAACAGGACGGGGCGGCCCGCAAGCTTGGCGCGGCGCGCCGGGACATACCGAACGAGCATGTTGCCGAAGCGATCCGTCGAGAGTTTCAGTTGCGGTCGCTGCGCGACGAACTCGCGAATGAAGTCGATCACATGCGTTTCGACGAAGGGGGCCGTTGGCAGATTGACGAGTCGCTCGAGCAGTGCGAGTTGTTGCTTGGACATGGAAGTGGAACTCCTCATGGAATGGAGACTTCAATGTGTGTCTAAGGCGAATACGTTGAACCCGAATCCCAAATGCGTCAATCCAGTGTCCTGTGTTCGTTCAGGATTTCGGAACTGTCGGCGTGCAGGATCTGTGTCCCGTTCATGCGATGGCTGCTTGCGCGTTGCGCTATTATTGGGGCTCTACGAGCCGGGTAACGCGAAGCGATTGACAATCCTGATGCATCCGTCATTCTACGCCATTGGCAGGGGCAGGATGGCGGTTGCGCTTTTTTTGCCGCTTGCGAAAGTACGTTTCGCCCACGCGGCGACGAGGGTATGGTCGATATAACGCGGCATGAGCGTAGCGCTGACGACGAATCCGATTGAGGTCAAACGGCGCGCCGAGCATGCCGTTCTGGATTGCGTGAATTGCGGTGCGCATCAGACGCCCCGTCTTCCCGTCATTCGGGCCAATGGTTTGAATCGTCCATTCGATCTGCATCGATGCACGACGTGCGGACTCATTCAGCAATTCCCACGATATTCCGCAGGTGAACTCGCGGCGCTGTACGGCGCAAGTTACTACGTCTTCGATGAGAGCGAAGAGGATCGTTGGGCGCGCGCCGTTCAGCAGTACGTGATCCATCTCTTGCCCCATGAATCGAAATCGCCGAAGCGCCTGCTCGATGTGGGTTGCGCGCTGGGGCATGTCGCGGCGCTGGCACAGCGGCGCGGTTGGCGCGTGATGGGCATCGATATCTCGGCGAACGCCGTGAGTCGGGCGCATGTTGAGTTCGGAATCGATGCGCGTGCCGGCGCGCTGGAGCAGCATGTCGGGACGTTGCCACCGTTCGATGTGATCCTGCTGGGTGATGTGATCGAACATCTGCCGCAGCCGGTCGCGTTTCTGAAAAGCGTGCGATCGTTGTTGTCGCCGAACGGCGTCGTCTGCATCGACACGCCGAACTTCGCGAGTCGTTGGCGCAGGATCGGTCGATCGAACTGGATTGCATTGAATCGCTATCACATCAATCTCTTCGAACCGGACACGATGCGCGATTGTCTGCGTCGCGCCGGGTTCGGCGATGTCGCCGTACGCAGCTACACGAATCATCGCTACGAGACATGGGCGTCGCGACCGGAAGTAAAGGCGCTGATCGCGTGGCTGCCTGGCGGATTACAGTGGCGGGCGCAGAAGATCTTGTCGCGATACAACGGTTTCGGCCGCTGGAGCGGCCTGCGTCGCATCAAACCGAAGACGCTCGATGAAGCGCGGGCGCGTGTGTCCGACTTCGCCCATTATCGACTCGATGGCATTCCCAAACTCACGCGAGACAACCTCGCCGTGACGGCACGCGTCGGGCACGCAGATTAATCGGGCTGGGTCTCTTACACCCTCAGTCAATTCGAATTACTGAAGTCATAACTGCAGCTAAGTTTTCTCCACCTCGAATTTCCGCTCTATTCTTAGATCGCAGTGAAGCAAAACAGGTTCATCACGGATTTGCGGGGACCATTGACGGCTTCTGCCGACGCGGCGGCTGCATTCCACAAAGTCCCGGCAGGGACGACCTGAAAATAGCCCAGCCTTTGAAGGCTGGGATTTCGACGAACGTTTCCCCGCGCATTGCCGTCCCATAGGGACGGCGCGAACCAGACACGTGGCACTCGGTCCGTCCATACGGGACGAATTCGGCATTTGGAGCCGCGTGCCCCAGCGATAAATCGCGGGGCTATTTTCAATGGATCCCTACGGGATCCTTCGCGGTGCAGATTCCAACTTCCATAGCGTGATACACCGTCGTCTGCCAGAGCGTGATAAGCCGTCGTTCCGGAGTTCCGTGATGAACCGAAAAACTGGCCGAGAAACACAATGAAGGGGCTGTCCAAGAAAACCTTGATACGGGGAAACAACGGCGCAAGAAATAACATGCACCTCATCGTGTTCACGAATGCGGATTGAGATTCGCGGCAACGTTCGTGGCGTAGGCCTTGATCGCGGGGATGACGCCGGCGAGTGCGCCGAGGATGATCATTCCGGGCGGTGCGACGATGAGCGCCGGATGGTATGACCAGACGTCGATCACGACGCCAGTCTGCGATCGAATGATGGACGCGGCAACGCCTACGATCACGCCGTAGAACACGAATCCGACGACGGCGCCGATTGCCGCGATCGCGGCGGACTCGATCACAATCGCCGAGAAGACGATGGACTTGCGGGCGCCCAATGCACGGAGGATTGCGAACTCGCGCCGGCGTTCGTTGATCGTGTTGTAGACGGCGGCGAGGATCGCGCAGGCGCTGACGATGACAACCAGATAAGCGACGAGTTGCAGCACGCGCGTGATCCAGCCGAACTTTTCAAAGAGCGACGCCATGACGGACGCGATCGGCCAGGCGAGCGTGAACTCCTTTCCTTCCTTGTTGATGACATTGTCGAGATCGGCCCCGATCGTCGGTGCTTTGAATTTGAGCATGACGGCGCTGATTTCCTTGAAATCTTCGGGGATCGCCTCGCCATGTCGCGGAACATAGACGTCGCCGTCGGCGCGAAGGACGTGACCGCCCATGCGGAAGATGCCGTCGATGGGAATCCAGACGACGCGATCGATGGGTGAGTTCGTGGGTTCGAGAACGCCGACGACGACGTATTCTTCGTCGTGCGCGTGATGATCATGATCGTCGTCCGAATCGTCGAAGCTGATGCCATGGCTCGGATGAAAGTGATCGCCATAGCGCAGTCCCGTTCGCGCCGCGACGAAGCTGCCGATGACGGCCTCGCGCCGATCGGGCGAGAAGCTGCGCCCTTTGTCGCTGAACATCAGGGAGTGATCGTCGCCGTAGCGATATTCGTCGAAGAGGTTCGGCGTTGTGCCGACGATGCGAAAGCCCTTGTAGTTGTCGCCGACGGCATAGGGCACGACGAATCGCATGCGCGGATCGGCCTTGAGTCTCGCATAGACGGACCAGGGGATGTTTCCCGGCGATTCATCAAGATGAAACACGCTGTTGAGGATGAGTTGCAGCTTGCTGCCGCGGGCGCCGAGGACCGCGTCGAAGCCGACGTTGCCGCCCGTGAACGCGCGCTGCGACTGGGATTGAATGGCGAAGACGGCCATGACGAGACCGGCGGCGAGGGCTGATGCCAGGATCGTGACGCTTGTTGCGAATGCATGTCGGCGCAGGCTGCGGCGAACAATCAGTGCGACGGCGCGCAGGCGGGATGGATGGGCGACAGTCGTTGTCATGTGGTCGCCTCCGCGTGTTGCGATGCGCGATTGATCTCTGCGAAATCGCGATGATCGTCGAATTGATCCAGGACGGTCGGATCGTGGCTGACGATCAGCAGCGCCGCGCCGTTGGATTCGCAGAGGTCGCGCAAGAGCGTCAACGACGTCTGCGCGTTGGTCGCGTCCAGATTGCCAGTCGGTTCATCGGCGAGCACGAGCTGTGGATGGTTCGCGATTGCCCGGGCGACGGCGACGCGCTGTTGCTGACCGACGGAGAGCTGGGCGGGGCGATAATGGAGTCGGCTCGCGAGGCCGACTTGCTCGAGAAGTTTGCGGGCGAAGGGGCGATCGAGTCCGCGGCCGAGCATCATGGCGAGTTCGACATTTTCGAGGGCCGTATAACCTTGGAGCAGGTTGAACGTCTGGAAGACGTAGCCGAGGCGCGTCGCGCGAAGTGTGTCTCGCGCGGCTTCGCTGCGTGTCGTGATTTCGTCGCCGGCAATCGTGATGCGGCCGCTGTCGGGCGCGAGGATGCCGGCGATGAGATTGAGAAACGTCGTCTTGCCGGATCCGCTTTCGCCGCGCAGGGCGAGTTGCTGGGCGGGTTCGAGTTCGAAGGCGGAGACGTCGACGATGGTCGAAGTCGAGCCATCGGGGGCGGCGTATTGCTTCAGCAGGTTGTTGATTTCGAGCAGCGGCATTTTCGAATCATTCTAACGCGGCGGGGCCGATTGCGCAGGTCGGGATCGCGACGCGGCGGAGCGATTGCGAGACGTTCGAGGTGCAAAGTCTCGCAAAGTGTCGCAAATTCCCGCAAAAAATCATGCGATGTGAAAGGGGGCGGGATGGAAGCGGCGAATCCATGGCAACATCATGACTTGGTCGGCGCTTCTTCTGTTCTGGTCGTGTTTGCTGATGGGGCATGCGTGTCTACGTCGCGGCGAGACGCCGCGGCTCTGAATCGGGGCAGCGTGTCTGCAGAACGTTGGCCAATCGACAATTGAGCGGTAGGCGGCACAGCTGCGTGCAACCCGATTGCCGCGGACGCGTTGTGTTGGCCGGCGCGCATCAGGTTTTCTGATCAGGACCTTCGGGGGCGGGCGGGGCGTCGGGCTCGCGTCTTCGCCAGGTGGTCGGGATGCCGTAGGTCGATTCGATCTTGGGCGTACCGCACTCGGGGCAGGCGGGGCCGGCGACGCTGTCGAGATCGTAGCCGCAGGTCTGGCAACAGCCGGGGGGGAAGGCGCGATCGCGGATTCGCAGGATCAATGCGACTGAACCGAATATGGCGGTCGGGAGCCACAGTGGGATTTCGACCGACTCCTGCGAGTAAATCAGGAAAGTGTTTCGGACACCATACTTCTTGCACAACGCCAGAATTCGCTCTCTCACTGGGCTATTTCTCAGGGCTGCAAAGATTGTGTACGGATATGAATCGTCCGTGTCGCGCTGAAACCACCAGGTGTTGTATCCTGGCGTCTCATTTCGCGTCACACTGAAATATTGCCCTTTTATTTCGGCGGCTTCCATCATTTCGGGAATCAACTGCGTCGGGGTGCGAACGCCGGGACTGATTTCGACGAATCTTCGATTGAGAATGACGCCTCCTGCCGTCAGCCTGATCGAATGGCCATCACCCGCAACAAAGCAGGACGTTTCCAAGTTCGCTTCCCACACGGTTGAAAACCACCACGTGATCAGGAAGCACCAGGCAAGTGCGATGATGGCGCGGCGCACGACGCCGATGTGTTTCGTGCGTTTCTCGTGCTCGTTTCTTGATTTGCGAATGACGCCATTGCATTCGATGCAGGTCGGCGATTCGGGTTCGAGTTTGCCGCCGCAGTGGGGGCAGTGACCGTAGGCGACGCGGTGGCGGATGAGGATGACGAATCGTGTGATGGCGGCGCCGATCATGATGCCGAGAGCAATCATTGCGATCAGGGGCGCGTAGGTCTTGATCGGGATTGTGTACCAATGTCGACTATTCAGACGGCTGAACATCTCGTAGGAGATATGGAGGCAGATTGAGCCGGCGAAGAATGAGAATGCGACGAGTGCGAGGATTTCCTTCGTCTGTCTGGAGATGCGGTGTTTCATGCGGCCCATCCGGATAGCGTGTTACGTTGCATATTGTAGGGTCGTTGCTACCTCGCGGTAATGGGGATGTGGGTCGTATGGAGAGCATTGGCGTCTCGCTGGTGCAGAATGGAATCATTGCGGAACGCAGGTGAACCAACAAGCGTTTCGTTTTTTCATGGTGCATTGCGAGCGCATTGGAGAATTCGAGCGCGCGTGGTTGTAACGCCCTTTCAGGGCTTGTTTCGTTTTTCGCATTGTTTCCCGGGGCTGCGTTTGCCCGCTTTGCGGGCTGCACTTGCCCCGGGCTAACCTGTGGCACGCTTTCAGCGTGCGGGGAGAGATGCGAATGTGCTGAAGGATTCGAGTGCGCGTGGTTGTGACGCCCTTTCAGGGCTTGTTTCGTTTATCGCATCGTATCCCGGGGCTGCGTTTGCCCGCTTTGCGGGCTGCACTTGCCCCGGGCTGACCTGTGGCACGCTTTCAGCGTGCGGGGAGAGATGCAGATGCGTTGTTGTCATGCCAGGACTGTTGGATCGTCATGCCAGGACGATTTGGGAAGTCTCAAGGAACGCTATCTGCAACGAAATCGCCTGTTCATAGCGAATGACCGCTGAATTCGGCACGTTCTCACACGTTGTGCGAGCAATCGATGTCAGTGCTTTCCGGGAGGTAGTTGAATGTCTCGATCCGCAGGTTTCATCGTTGTCGGGTTTCTATTCGCGAGCGCGCTGTGCAGTGCGACGGCGTTCGCGCATCCGGGGCACGGGATCGCTGTCAGCAAGGGCGGAGACGTTTACTTCGCTGACGTCGCGAGAACCACGATCTGGCGTTACTCGAAGGCGGGCGAGTTGTCTGTTGCCGTCGCGGACACGTGGTCTCACACGTTGCGGCTTCATGAGGATGGGACGCTCTACTTCGAGCGCGAGCTGCCGGTGGACGGCGTCGCGCCGGCCGAGCTGAACAGATTGAGCCCGGCAGGTCTGCGGCAGACCGTGATTCCGGCGGAAACGGATCGGTCGCGTTTCGGCGGGTCCGGGTTTCTCGTCATGGCGGATGCCAGCGTGTTGTTTCCTTATACGGCGCGCGGCGAAGACGGGAAGCATCGAGGTTTCATCGGTCAGCGAACCAAGGAAGGTGACGTCAGCATCTTTGCGGGTGCAAAGGCGGGTGCGCTGTTTGTTGATGGACCGAAGGAGCGGGCGACATTTCGCATGATCACGGACATGGCGATGGGCAAGGATGGAGCGCTGTATGTCATCGATCGTGATCGATTGCGCGCGATCGACAAGAAGGGCGTGACGCGGACGATTGCGAAGGGGCTGTTGGATGAACCGCCGGCCGATCCGCCGCAGAAAGTGGGACCTCCGACGACGATCAATCGGCTGTACGGTCTGGCGATCAGTGACGACGGGCAATTCTTCATCGCGTATCACTCCGGGCGGAAGGTCCTTCGTGTTTCGTCGGACGGCAAGCGTGAGACGATTTATGAAGCGGCCAGGCCATGGACTCCGGTCGGAGTTGCAGTTCGGGACGGCCAGTGCATTGTGCTCGAGGCGAATGACGATTTGCGGGCGTCGGGTCCTCGGCTTCGCGTGATTGAGCACGGAAAGCCGGCGCGAACACTGGTCACGATCGATCGTGCAAATGGAAAATGATCGGGCCGCTGTTAGGATTCGGGGTAATGCGCGCGGCGGCTTGCAGCGGCGCCTGGTTTTCGATCATTTTGGCAATCCTCCGGGGAATCCATGTACTCAGTATCGTTCGCGCTTTTCGGCGCTCGGCAATCAAGAAATGGAAGCGGCGTAAATGTACACATTCATGGGCGGAGATTGTGGCCCGGACTGATTGGTTACTTCAGCGTCGTGACTGTGCTTCTGGCTTCGAGCGGGAACGCATTTGCTCACGACGAACACAACGCGCATGACAATCAAGGCGCGCACTCAGAGGCCGCGCCGCCGAAGCGCGATGCGGCATTGGAGTACGGTCCCAGCGAGATGCCGGATCGGATTGTGCTGACGTGGACGGGCGATCCGGCGACGACACAGAGCGTGACGTGGCGGACGTCGGACAACAGCGCGCGGGCCTATGCGGAGATTGCCGGCGTGACGGCGGGGCCGCGATTTCGTGATGCGCGGGTGAAGCACACGGCGACGACGCAGGCGTTTCGATCGGACTTATCGACGTGTCATTTTCATACAGTCGAGTTCACGGGGTTGAAGCCGGGAACGAAATATGCCTATCGCCTGGGCGACGACGTGAACTGGAGTGAGTTCTTTCATTTCCGCACGGCGTCGGACAAGCCGGAGCCGTTTTCGTTTGTCTATTTCGGCGACGCGCAGAATGACGTGCGCAGCATGTGGTCACGCGTTGTGCGGGAAGCCTTCAGCGATGCGCCGCGGTCGGCGTTCATGTTGCATGCGGGGGATCTGATCAACGATCCGAATCGGGACGAGGAGTGGGGCGAGTGGTTTCACGCGGGTTCGTGGATCAATGCGCACATTCCCGTTGTTGCGATACCGGGGAATCATGAGTATGCGAGGCGGCGGATTCTGGGCCTGAAAGCGAATCGAATTCTCTCGCCCTATTGGCGGCCGCAGTTTGCGTTTCCGTTGAATGGACCCAAGGGGCTGGAGGAGTCGGCGTATTACATCGACTACCAGGACATGCGGCTCATTTCGCTGAATTCGAACGAGGATATCGCGATTCAGTCAAAGTGGCTCGATCATGTGTTGAAGGGAAGCGACAAGACGTGGAATATTCTGACGTTTCATCATCCGATTCACTCGATGGTCGAGCATCGGGACAACCCGTCGCTGCGTGCTGCATGGATGCCCGTGATTGACAAGCATCGCGTCGATCTCGTGCTGTCGGGGCACGATCATTCATACGGGCGCAGCGAGCTGGTGACGCTGGAGAAGAATCTGCCCGAGGGCGTCAACTGGCGATCGGACAAGGGCGGGACGGTCTATGTCGTCTCCGTGAGCGGACCGAAGATGTATGAGACGGACGAGTTATCGCGCTCGCGGATGGGCAAGACGGGGGAGAATGTGCAGCTGTATCAGATCATCACGATCGACGGGAAGACGCTGCGATATGAAGCGCGGTCCGTGGATGGCGTCGTGTTTGATGCGTTTGAGCTGCGGAAGGGTGCGGATGGGGTGAATGAGATGCGGAGTGCAGCTGTCGCTGGCTAAGACCAAAGAGGGGATTCATGGAGTCGAGGGCGTTTCTTCCGGTTTCCATGCGCGGACGACGTCGGGATTCCAGTCGAATGGGGGGAGGCACAGCTCGCATTTCATGTTTCCGTTGTTCGTGCCCAGTCTGACGCCGTGCCATTCGATAATGCCGGCGAAACACCCATCAGATCCGGCCTCAAACGCAACGCGAAGATCGGGCGTGAACTGGATGTCGAAAAATGCGTCTGCCGGCGCTGTGCCTTGTGGAATCTGAAACGTTATCGAAGACGCTGTCGCTCTCTTGGACGGGGGGAACGCAACTTCAGATTTCAAGAGTGGTAACTCCAGATCGTGCAATCGCACGACAAATTCCCCTGCCAACGGGATCGTCGCGTTATCGAAGCGGATGCTCAGTCGTGCCTGGTGGGGCGTACCGACACGGCAGACGGATACAAATAGCTGCTCTTGGAGGGACGCCATGAGCTCGTCATCGAAGCGGGCTGTGACGACATCCGAGAGCTGCTTTTCTTCGACGACGACTTCATGGCTGAATTCAATTGGGAAAGCCAGCTTGCTGTAAGTGCTGAAAGGGCGCGTGCGATCGCTGAGTCCCAACTCGGCAGTCATGCTGCCGCTGATGATGTGTTTGCCGGGTTGCATCGGCAACCTGCATCGACATGCATTCGATTTGTAGAGCATGAAGTTGTCGGGAATTTCGACAGGCTGCCCGTCAAAGAAGATCTGCGCGTCATCGATGTTGTGCCGGATGCTGTGGTTCGGGGTTCCGGGCATCGAATCGACGCTCACTCTGATTGCAAATTCGTCGCCGATGGGACGCGGACTGCGAATGGAGGTTCTGATCGCGAAGGTGCGATGATATTGCGCCAGTCGTTCTTCCTCGGACAACTCCCCTTTGATGTCACGTCGGAGAATCTCGTCCGTCGCCCAGGATGTTGTCGGATCCATTGCAAAGAGCCAACTCGTCGGCAGGCATCGTGTCCAGAGTCGGGATTCGTAGAGGCGATGGAGACCGATCGATGCGGCGATGATCAGTACCAGTGCGGCGACGCGACGAATCTGTTGGCGTCGTCTCGTGGCGCGGGGCAGTCGCGCCAGTTGGTCGGCTTCAAAATGGTTGCCGCATTCGGGGCAGATGCCGGGATTGATGGGATAGTCGCAGCGGGGGCAGAAGCCGGCGGGCGTTGTGTCATCCGTTGGCGACTTGTGTTTCGCGATGTACGTACTCATCAGTGTCATCCGTTCGGCCGGCTTGTTGTGACGTGTCGGATTAGTTGTCATGGTTCGGAGTAGTACTTCAGATCATATCCGACTGTCTTTCAGTATGGGACGATGCGTCGGGTAAGGATCCCTCAGTCAGCCTACACCTGACGAGAAATATCCGAATGCGGATCGGCCTGATCTGACGAACTGTACCGGCTATTCGCAAGTACCACAGCGCATACGTGGGCGGCTGTGCCACTTGTGATGGATTTGGCGCATGAGCAGGGCGCAGTCGAACTGAGTGCTGCCCTTTGGGAATCGCGATTCATCTTCGAAGTAGCTTGAGTGGACGTCGGTCACGTCGATGGCCCGGCAACTCCATGCGTCGCAGGCGAGTTCGAGGCCGTCGAACGCGCCGGGGTTACGGGTCGCGGAGTATCCGAGTGCGCCGGTTTCAAAAAATGCGGAGGCTTTGTCGAGTGAGTCGAATACGGAGTCTTCCGGCCAGTGGTTCGTGACGCGGCCATCGACACGGACATGGGTTTCGTCGTCGTCGCTCTTGAACTCGACGAAATAGCGATCATCCGATTCGCGCACGTTGAATGACGCGTGATGATGGATGCCTGGGAAGAGGCGACCGCCGGCGATGTGACTGAATCGCGAATTGGTGTCGCGGCGGGGAATATAGACGCCTTCGCGCGCAACGTGGCCGTCATCCCATTCGACGGCGATTCGATGGGCCCCGTTTTCGCTTGCAAGTCCGAGCGGGATCGGGATGAACGACGGGCGGACTTGTTTGAGGCGGATCAGGCAGATGCCACCGACGGCGAATCCGTTCACGAGTTTGGGGCGGAAGGGATTCGGCAGGTGGCGTTGCATCACGGCGGGGTCGACACGAAAGTTCACGAGGATGCGTCGATCGATGATGCCGCGAATGGTCGGGATTCGCATACGGACAATCCTCCTTCCGAGTCATCATATCCGTTCTGTGGCGCCATCCGTCGGATTGCGCGGCGCATTTCAGTGGATTTAACGACGGTGTTCAGCCCATTCGCACAAAGGATGAATTGAGACTTCGATTCAGATCCGTTTTTGCCAGGCGTCGAAGTGGCCAGCCTCCGGCCTTTGGATGACGGATGGATCCCAACAGCCTGTTGCGCGTGAACCCGATTGGCTTTCGCGCGCTGTCGCATTCGTGCGACTGGGCGATCGCTACGGGCAGTTTGTTCCGGCGAGCATGGTGGATGCGAAATAGGCGATGTCGTTTGTGTCGACGCCGACGAGTCCGTCGGTGTTGGCGCAGAGGCAATCCGCTTCGGTTCCGACGAGGCAATCGATGAACTTGCGGATGTCGTTGCTGTCGACGGCGCCGTCGCTGTTGACATCGCCGGGGCAGCCGCAGGCCGACTTGGGGATTCGGGCAAGCCAGGCTTCCAGGAAATGGCTGGGACTCCGGCCGTAGCCGACGTGTTTCGAGCCATCGTCTGAGACGGCGAAGGTTTGATAGAGTTCCCACGTTGAGAGATTGACGCTGAAGTCGTTCGTCAGGATGTCCCTGAGTTTCCGCGGTGTTCCGTCGGCGCCCCAGATAGCGGCGTCGGTCGCGCCGCAGGTTCCGACGATGACCAATCCGTCCGCCGTGACGTCATATGCCGCGCTGTCATCGCAGTCCGTCAGCGCTTCATCGAGGTACGCCAGACCGGTTTCCGCATTCCAGCGAAATGCGTGGAAGCCGGCTCCGAATCTTGTTCCGACGATCGTCGTGCCATTGGCGGACATTCCACCCGGGACAAAGTCGTAGTTGGGGGCCGTCAGGTACCCAAGATCTGTGGCCCCGGCTTCCTGTGTCCAGAGAAAAACACGTTCGCCAAGGGCGCCGACAACAGCGCCCAACGCTCCGATCGTCTTGCCGTCGGCGGAAACACAGAGCGAACTGCCGCTGAATGCGTTGGGAATATCGATCACGGTCAATTCGCCGTTCGGACCCCAACGGACCGCCTTCGGTTCGGAGTCGATGACTTTCGTTCCAACGACCGCGCTTCCATCGTTGGATACGCCGTAGGCGGTGGATCGAAGGGCACCGACGATGCCGTCGGTTTCGTACAGGACCATTCCTTCGGCCTGGGTCCAGCGAAACGCGAAGTTCTCGGAGTCGATATTGACATTGCCGACGATGACTTCGCCATTGCGAGAAACGCCGTGAGCAACACTACTCATGATTGGCACGGGGGCCGTGAGTTCGACCATGCCATCGTCGACTGTCCAGCGAAAGGCGCGTCGCCCCGCGGCGGTGGTTCCATAGCCGACGACGACGCTTCCGTCCGCTGATATGTCGTATGCAGTGCTTTCACGGGCGCCCCCCGGAAGATCGCCGAGTGCCACGAAATAGGCGCTGTCGGCGAAGACCAGGGCGGCGGATGTGAGCAGGGCGAAAGTGATGGCGCAAGCGATCTGGCGTGACTTGATCATTTGAATGGGATCCTTTCCTCTTGGGCTACCTACTCGATGCTGATATCGGCCCCCCGTTGGGATGATAGGCGTTCAGATGGAGTCGGATCAAGCGATCAGTGATCTCGCGGGTTCACTTTTTCAGGTTGGCGGCCGGGCCCGGGTGGTTGTCGCCGGGCGTCGTGTCGGCCAGAATCCCGCCCATCGATGATTGATGGAACCCAACAACCCGTTTTGCGTGAACCCGAATGGGTGTCGCGGGCCGTCGTGGCGGAGCCTCGTCTGCCGTTGATGGGCCCGATGATGGCCTATCTGCTGTTGATGTTGTTCGCCGACATGGCGCCGGAAGTCACGCCGTGGAATCAGATTGCAATCGCGTTGCACATGGCGGCGGCGGGTTGGGCGACGTGGCTGATGCGGCATCACTGGCCGCGGCTGGGCAAGGCGGATCTGTGGGTGGCGATTCCAGTTGGTGTGTTTGCGGCGTGGATGTGGGTGGCGGGGCAGCATTGGCTGGAGGGGATCGCCTTCGGGGACTCGACGTTGGGTGGGGCGTTTGGCATCTCGGGCTCGGTACCATTCGTCGAATTCAGCCCTGTTGAGATGAAGGATGTGGCCGCGACGTATCAGGGGGCGGGGTTCTGGGCGCATGCGGTCATGAAGATTTCGCGGGCCGTGCTGATCGTGCCCGTGGTTGAAGAGCTCTTCTGGCGCGGTTTTCTGTTGCGGGCGTTCATCAAGTGGGATCGGTTTGACGAGGTTCCGCTCGGCAAGTTCACGTGGTTCTCATTTCTGGGCACGTCGTTGTTGTCGATCGTTCAGCATCCGGCGAATTGGGGCGTCAGCATTCTGTGTTGGATGTTGTTCAATGCCGTGTTCTGCTGGCGGAAGAGCCTGATGTGTCTGTTCGTGACGCACGGCATCACGAATCTGGTTCTTTATGCGTACGTCGTCTGGGCGTCGTTCAAAGGGACGAACGAGTGGCAATTCTGGTAAATACTCATTTTCCGGGCTCATTGTCGGCGATCACCACGCATTCGAAATCGGCATCAAGTGAATCGCTCCTGGTGACCGAGTAGAATGGCGTGGGCCTTCCTCGCCGGGAACCGCGTCGCATGCGTCAACGATTTCGTATTTCCATTTGTGTATCCGTTTTATTCCTGACGGGATGTGATCCGTACATCGCGCATCTGATCGAGGGTCAGCTGGCGTCTCTGGATCGCATCGTTCCGATTGAGGATGCGATCAACGATGCATCATTGACTGAGGCGGAGCGGGCGATGCTGGCGCGGGTGCCGGATATCCGGCAATACGCGATCGATGTCATCGGGTTAACACCGGGGGATGCCTACACGGTATTCGATGCGAACGGATCAACGCCGGCAGCGTATGTATTGGCAGCGAGCGCTCAGGATCGATTGTCGCCGTACGAGTGGACGTTTCCGTTCTTCGGTGTATCGCCGGCGAAGGGTTTCTTTGACGAGGAAATGGGTCGCACGGAAGCGCTGGCGTTGCGGGAAGCCGGATGGGATGTGTTGTATGCCCGGGCGGATGGGTTCTCGACACTCGGGTTGTTTCCGGATCCCGTGCGTCAATCGAATCTGGCGTTGACGCTTTCGGATTTTGTCGAGTTGCTGATGCACGAGATGACGCATTCGACGGTCTTCAAGTTGAACGATGCGGACTTCAGCGAATCGATGGCGACGTTTGTGGGTCGGGCTGCGGCGGAGTCCTGGTATGTGGCGAGATTCGGAGATGATGCAGACGAGACGCGCCGGGCCCGATTGCGATGGGCCGATAAGGAGATTCTCGATTCGTACGTCAACGCGCTCTATTCGCGTGCGACGGCGTTTTACGAGTCGGCGGCGGCTGAAGGCAAGTCGAGCGATGTGATCCTGGCGGAACGTGTGGAGTTGTTTGCGGAGCTGGGGGCCCTGTTTGATGCGGAGTTTCGAATGCAGTTGAACCTGCCGGATGAATGGTCCTTTGCGGCCAACCCGTCGATCGACAATGCGACGATCCTATCGGGCGTCCGATATCAAAGTGGCCTGGCGTTGTATGGAGCGGTATTCGATGTTGTCGGTCGGGATTTTCCGGCGCTCGTGGTGGTCTTGCAGGAGGCCGCTAATCAAGGCAACAGCCGAGAGTACTTGCAAAACTGGCTAGCGGAGCGAACATAGGTCGTGCGTCAGAATTCTACTTACCCCGCCAACGCCCGACTCCGATGCTTACCTAGTCTGAGGGGGAATCTCAGTACTAGGAATCGGGATTCGAATAGTAGGAGCACGCTTGTGTCGCCGATGGGGAAGATTGTTGCGCTAGCGGTTTGTGGGTCATTCGTGGTTTTAGGATCGGGCTGCGGGTCCGAGCAAAAATCCCGGGTTGCCGAAATTGGTTATTACTCGGGGGATCGGCCTGCGCCGGTTCGGGGATTGCCGCCCCGGAGTACTCCGCGATATTCGAAGCCGATGGAGTCGCGTTGGCAGCGACCGATCGCGCGGCGGCCGGTCGCGCCGCGGGCTACGGCGTCATCGGAAGCGGGTTGGTCGCCGGGTCGTGGAATCTCGCGACGATGGAATTCGATCGTGATCCATCATTCGGCCAGTCCGAAATCGACACCTCAGAGCATGCGTGATTACCACATGAATGTCCGCGGCTGGGACGAGCTGGGGTATCATTTCGTGGTCGGAAACGGCGTCGGCTATGGTGACGGCGAAGTCTTTGTTGGCCAGCGATGGGCGAAGCAGATGCACGGCGCGCATTGCAAGACGCCGGGGAACCAATACAACGACCATGGAATCGGCATCTGCCTGATCGGGGATTTTCAATCGGGGCAGCCGACGGCAAGACAACTGGATTCTGCCGCACGACTCGTGACATTCCTGATGGGTAAATGCGGGATTCCGCAATCGCAAATCCTTACTCACGGAGGAATTACGGGAAAGACCGCATGTCCGGGTCGGAATTTCTCGATGTCGTCGCTGATGCAACGGATCGACGGCCCGCGATTCAGCTCGTCGGCCCGTTGAATGGCCTGGTTCACCTGGATGACGGCGGCGGTTTATTCCGTGCCTATGTCCGAGAATCCGGGGGATTTTCTGGTCTTCCGACGGCACATCGATGATCTGAGTTCGGCGTGTCGCGGAAGATGCCACGCCCCCGATATTGCGACATTCGTCTAGATTTTCGCGTTGTCGGGCGTGGAGCCGGTCATTCACATCTCATCGTAAGATTTCGAGACATTTGACGCCTCATCTGACATATTGACGTGAGTTTGGCTTGCAAGAGTCGGCCTGCGTTGAGACACTATGGGTACCCATAGTGTTGGAGGGAGCCAGTATGGGCCGAGCGGGCCCGTCCACGGTTGGAGAAGTCTGAATGTCTGAGGAGTCTGGATCGCGTCAGACGGTTCTCGCGGGAATTGCGGGAGTCGCGTTTCTTGTGGCGGTCGTTATTTTCTGGCGGAGCTTTCAGGATGCCGAGCCGGTTCGATTTTCGAAGAATCGAACATTCATGTGCGCCAAGACAGGTAAGGCATACGAATACACGATCAAGATCGGCGACAAAGCGCCTTTTTACTGCTCCGTGTCAGGTGCAAACACCGGGTATCGCGCGGAGTTGTGCTACTGGACAAAAGATGACAACGGCGGGTGGACGGCGAAACTCGATCCGACGCCGGTACTCTTGAGAAGCATATTTGAGCCAGGCGCCGAGACGGTGTGTCCGGATTGCGGGCATGAGGTTGTCGGCCACAATCCGCAGCCACCTCCTGAGATGATGGAGGCTGCAAAGCAAGCGGCAGGCCAGTAAGGATTCAAATCATGATGAAGCATTCGCGAACGCGCGGGTTTACGTTGATCGAGCTACTTGTGGTGATTTCCATCATTGCGCTGCTGATTTCCGTGCTCCTGCCGGCGCTCAGCGGAGCGCGGCGAACCGGGCAGCGCGTCAAGTGTCTTGCGAATCTTCGTGAGCAGGCGTCGGCCAATGTTCAATACGGCATCGACAACGACGACTGGATCATCGGTTCTCCCGGCGGGTCCGGTGCGTATCTCTCGGGGGCTCGCATCGGATTTGGTCCGGCCGTGCAGAACTGGGATTTCATGGGTCCGATGGCTTCGATGCTGAACTACGGACTCACTGTGGTTTCGCGGGAAGGCGCGCAGGGCGGCAACGAGGACTTGCTGGCCCGGCGATTCAACGAGTTGCGCGGTTTGTCGTTGTTTCTCTGCCCATCGAACAAGTTCGTCGCGGACAAGTATCCTGGCAACAACGGGCCGGACGCCAGTGTCGGCGTGATGGTGAGCTACAACACGTGTCGCTATCAGCTCTACATGGGGACGGATTTCTCCGGTCCGAATGTTCCGGCCAACGCCGTTGTTCCGGGGACTCATGAAGAGCGAATTCCGCGAAACTGGCGTCCCAGCGTCAATCGCATCGGATCGCCGTCGAACAAGATCTTTGTCGGCGATGGTGCCAGATACGCCACAACGACGGACGCCCCGGATTATGACTTGCTGGCGGACGCCGGTTATGGCGGCGCTTTTTCTGATACGGGGGCCCATTCGACGTTTTCGCGATCCTGGGATCGGACGTGGGCCAACGGGCGAGCCGGCGAAGTCGACGCACGGTATTTCGCGTATCGACACGCGACAGCAGATCCGTCGCCGGGTGCAAAGGGCGACTCCTTCAAGGCGAATTTCGCATTCCACGACGGACATGCGGAGACGATGGGAGATCTTGCGTCGTCGAATCCGAATCTCTGGCTGCCGAAGGAAACGGGCCTGTTTACTACAGCCGTATGGGCGGATACCAAGACGGCGTTCGGCATTTTCGGGAATCCGTATATCATCGCACCATAGTCGATGGTCGGCGGATTGATGATCGGGGCATTCGAGGTTGAGCCTCCCGGTTCGGTTCGATTTCTTGACCCGTTCCGTCAAAACGTTATGATTCAGCGTGTTTGAATTCGGGCCCTGCGCCATTCGTTGTGCGCATTGAGTGTCCCCACGGCGGGCCTGAATTAATACCCGGCGGTGATCTCACCGATAGTTCTTAATATGGTTGAAATGCAAATCATGCGCTATTGCCTGCTCGTTTCGCGAGCCAATCCTCTACATTCATGATTCGCGTCACGCTTCCCGACGGTTCCGTGAAGCAAATGCCAGACGGCGCATCCGGTGCGGATGTTGCGTCCGCGATCGGTCCCGGTCTGGCCAAGGCGGCGATCGGCGTTCAGGCGGACTTCGGCCGTGGCGCGATCACGCTCGATCTTGCGACATCGCTGACGGGCGACTGCCGGCTCTCCATTCTGACAACGCGGGATGATCCTTCGCTGACGATCGTGCGTCACAGCACGGCGCACGTCATGGCAGAGGCGATCTGCAATTTGTGGCCCGAGACGAAGCTGGTCTATGGGCCGCCGATCGAGAACGGCTTTTATTACGACATCGATCTGGATCATCGTCTGACGCCCGAAGACTTTCCGAAGATTGAAGCGGAAATGGCGAAGATCGTCGGCGAAAAGCGTCCGTTCACTCGTTACGAAATGAGTCGGGAGAAGGGGCTGGCGAAGGTTCGGGCTGAAGGCAATCCCTACAAAGTCGAGAACGCGGAGCGTGCGAAAGGGGATTCACTTTCCTTCTACGTGACGGGGCCTGAGCCTGGTGCGTATTGGGAAGATCTCTGCATGGGCACGCACGTTCCGGACACGGGGCGAATCGGTGCCTTCAAAGTGCTCAGCGTGTCCGGGGCGTTTCTGCACGGCGATGCGACGAAGCAGCAGCTTCAGCGTGTCAACGGGACGGCGTTCTTCGACAAGAAGCAGTTGAAGCAATACCTGACGCAGCTTGAAGAGGCGAAGAAGCGCGATCATCGACGAATTGGTCAGGAGCTGGGGCTGTTCGCGCTGGATCCGATGGTCGGCACGGGTCTCGTGCTCTGGAAGCCGAAGGGCGCGATCATTCGGGGATTGCTC
>JAJDEC010000518.1 GCA_029259995.1 Phycisphaerae bacterium | reverse complement strand
GGCTGGGTGAGGATGCCGACCATCTCGTAGAGACAGGCGAGTTCCTTGACGCGCTCGCGAAGCGCGAACTCCGTCGCGCGGTGGGCCGATTCGTTGAATGATGGGTTGTCGGTCACGTTGTCCGGATTGTAGTTCGGCGGTGACGATCGACAACGAGGGCGGCGATGGGCGCGATCGGGCGGGTTGATTGCGGTCGGGGATGATGGCGGTGGGATGTGGGCGCGGCGAGGTTAGCTGAAATTCGCGAATGCAGTCCCGATTGGAGAAAAAGCGTGCAGTCGAATCAACTGCCATCGGTAGCGTCGCGCCGAACTGTCGAATCGCGCGGCGGCGAACGATCCTCCGCGCGCCGGGCATGTCGGATTTCTCATGCGCTCATTCAGCGGCACCAGCTTCGCTGGCCCGACTCCCTGACGGTCGCGGCTCTGTGCGCTGCGGGCGCGGCGCTGCGCGTATTCGACACGACTGCCACGCGCGCGACATGCGAATGCAAACAAGCCGCCAGCGCTCGCCAACAGCAGGGGCTTCTGAAGGGGGCGTCGAGCCCGCTGGGCATTCGCGCATGCCTGTCGAGTTGTGAGTCGTGAGTTTTGCGTTGTGAGTGGGAGGCCCGGTCGACGCAGACATTCATTGCCGCGCAATACCAACAGACAGGGCGATTTCGGGGGGCGGGGTTTGCGTCATTGATTGCGCCATTCGCGCCGCGTCGGGGAAGGGACTCCCCGGGGGATGCGTGCGAGAAAGGATTCTCGCACCAGCGGTGAGATCTCTCGCACCAGCGGCAGGAACGCGTCGTTCGCCTGTCTCGATGAAAACGCCTGCGCCGCGCTCGCATGCTTGCCTTGGAGGGAAAGCATGGCACCCGCCGCTTTCAGCTTCCAGGTTTCAGCTTTCGGCTTTCGGCGTTTCAGCGTTTCAGCTTTCCTACGCCCCCGCCTCTTTCGTCATCGCCTCGAACAGCGCGCGGAAGTTACCTTCGCCGAAGCCTTTCGCCCCACAGCGCTGCGTCAGTTCGATCAGGAGCGGGCCGGCGTCTTCGTGTTCGTTCTGCCTGGACTGATCGCGGCAGAAGGCCTGAAGCAGGTGGCCGGTCGAATCTCCGTCGAGGAGGATGTTGCGGCCGGCCAGCGCTTCGACGGGTTGCGAGAAGCCCTTGATGCCCTGGGCGTCGATGCGCTTGGGGAGATCGGCGTAGTAGGCCGGCGGCATGGGCAGCAGCGAGACATCCGCCGCGAGGGCGGCATCCACTGCCGTCAGGATGTCAGTCACGTTGAAGGCGAAGTGATGCACGCCGGGGCCGCGATTGGCATCGAGGCAGGCGTTGACCTGCGAGGCGTCGTATCGGGGGCGCAACGGCTCGTTCGTCGCCAGCTTGACGCCGCTGGCTTCATCCCACATCACCACGGACTTCAGCCCCGTGCCGACGCCGGGGCGGATGTCCTCCGTGTGGAAGGAGACGTCCCAGAAGCGCGTGAAGCCGAGCACATGTTCGCAGAACGCGAGTACGGGCATCATCGTGCGGACATTCGCCGTGAGGTGATCGAGACCGAGGAGGCCGGCGGGATTGTGGGCCGGATCGAAGCTGCCAGCCGGCTCCATGCCCGGCATCAGGATCGACTGAATGTCCGCCTGCTCCACGAAGGAAAAGTCGACATCGCCCAGGGGCGTGGCGATCGTGATCTCCCGCCAGGTGTCGTCGCCGCATGGCTCATTGCACACGGCGCCCATCGGTGTCGCGTTGCGTTCGAGGAGAATCGACTCGGCGGCCTTCGCATCGGCGACGCGAAAACGAACGGCGGAGATGCCCTCGGGATGGCGCTCCAGGAAGGACTTGATGTTCGAGCCGCCGTGAATGACTTCGGCCAGCACAATGCGGATATCTCCGCAGCGCAGCAGACGACGCCGCGTACCCGACGCTTCCACCGCCGCGCCCATGCTGGACGCGACGAGTTGAAAGCCGAAGCCGCGCGTCAGAAAGTTGAGCCACGGCTCCGCCTGGCGAACCGCCAGTTCGAGACTGTGGATACCCTGGATTCCAAGTGTCGCCCTCGCCATGATCGCACTCCTTCGCGCCGCGGGCGGCGGCCTTGTGTGTCTGCGTGGATTTTATCGGTTGCAGCGAGCCGGGTCGAGAAGGAGCAGCGGGCTGAGACCGGGATTCTGCGTCTCGCAACGGGGTTGGTGCCGCCCCGAAAAGAATTCACAGCGCCGTGCGGCCAATTGCCGGTCAATGTCTCGGCGCAGATCGAGGCAAGCCTTACAGAAGAACGCACTGAACTCAGCGACACATCCGCCACACAAAGAACAGGACGAACAGACCCGCGATGAACTTCATGATGCCGACGCCACTGCGACGCCGCCGAATACGCGACGGGTCTCTCGTGATCTCGTCAAAGACGGCCCGGGTTGTCGGCGCGCCGCGAGCCCGCATCGGATTGCGGGCCATCAGTCCTTCGTAGGCTTCCCGGACGTCGGACGGCATTTGATCAACCGACGTGAATTCGCGCCTTCGGCCGTGCGTGTCGGTATGGACGATTGTCTGCGATCCGTCGCGGTTCGTCATCGTGAACTGATGGCTTATCTGCGTCGAGGAATGGAATGTCTTGTCGGTGACACCCGACGCACCGATATCTTCGAGGAGGTCTGCGAGATGGTCGGGCAGTTTTGCGGCTTCTCGCACATGCACGGATTTTACATCGTCGCTATCTCGCGGCTGGCCGCACGCGCCGCAGAAACGATAGTCATCCGGGTTGTGATCGCCGCATTTCCAGCAGTACATCAGTCGCCTCTCGCGGATGTTGCGTTGACCCGGGCGTTATCTTCGGCCGCAAGCCTTTATCTGACAAGTCGGGCATCTTGACGGCGCGCGTGGAAACCCCAGGCCCTGACGATTTCGGCGTCTTGGGCCTGATCAGGAATGGGAGCGGCGCATGA
>JAJDEC010000517.1 GCA_029259995.1 Phycisphaerae bacterium | reverse complement strand
ATTACCATTGCAGGCCCGCAAGGGGACTCATACGTCCCACCCGGCGACGGTGGCGGCCCCGTATTCACCTGGGGCGATCCACCGGGAACCGGCGGCGGCACGGGTGATGACAATGACAATGATCCGCCATCGCAAGGCGGTGATTCCGGAACTGGTGACGGCAGCGGAGTTCAGGATTCCGGCAATCCCCCCGCGGGTAACGACGGCAATCCGGGCGACAATGGTGGCACCGTCGGCGATGGCAGCGGACTTGGCGGCGGCAGCGGCGGCGTGTCCGGATTCAACGGCTCACAAGGCGGCATCGCCATCAGCCAGGGCGGCTCGAATCAGGGCGGCAATCCATTTGCCGGCCTTTGCGGCACATCGGGCGTACCGACGTTCGCCATGCTTTCGCTGATGTTTGCAACAGCGCGCCGAAGACGCCGAACTGGCCGACGCGTCAAGTCGAACTAGCGCTCACATAGCATTGCCGCAGGGCCGATCGATGCCTCCATCGATCGGCCCTGCATTTGCAATCGCGTGCTTGTTGCCAACCGAACCACGCAGGCATCTGACGAAGAATGGACGTGGCCACGTTCAATTCGGCCGATACAATGCCGTCATGCCAGGGACGGCGACGATCAATTCGACGTTTGTCGAGAACATGCGCGGGCTTTACCGATTGCATGCCCGCCTCGCATGGGAAGTCGACCAGCTCGCCGAGGACGTCGGCCTTGACGTGCAACCATCCCGACGCGGCGGACCAACAGCCGCCGTCAGGACCAACGACGGTCGCACACTCTTTCTGCACAGCCGATACGATCCGGAACGTGAAGCCGTCGAATTCTGTGAGAGCATCGACGCGGGCGACGCCGCCTGTATCGTCCTCTGTGGTATGGGCCTCGGCCATCATCTCCAGGCCATCTGCAGGAAATACGGACGCGACACGGTCATCCTCGTCTCAGAACCCGATCTTCCGACAATCAAGTCCGCTTTGGAACATGTCAATCTGACTGACGAATTGAATTCCGGCCGCGTGCGAATATTGACAAGCGTCGAAAAAGACTACCTGCACGAACAACTGACCGGCATCTCGACACAACTGATGTTCGGCACCTGCTTTGCCGTACCCGCGTCCTCGCGAGAACACAATGCGGATTTCCACAAACGCTGCCGCGACGCCATCGTCGACTACGCTTCATTCGCAAAGATGTCGCTGACGACACTCGTTCGAAATGCCGAGATCACCTGCCGAAATATTGCGAACAACCTACCGACCTACGTCGCGACGCCGCCCACGCAGAAGATTCGCGGTCAATTTGCGGGCAGCCCCGCCGTGCTGGTCGCCGCAGGTCCGTCATTGCAAAAGAACATTGATCAACTCGAATCGATTCAGGATCGCGCCGTCATCATCGCCGCCCAGACAACGCTTCAGCCGCTGCTCGAACGCGGCATCACGCCGCATTTCGTGACTTCGCTTGACTACAGCGATCTGTCCGCCCAGTTCTTCGAGGGCCTTCGAATTCCCGAATCCGTCGTGCTCGTGGCGGAACCCAAGGCATCATGGAAAGTCATCGACGCCTTTCGAAACGCCGTCGGCGCCAAGGCGCGAACGATCCTGCTCGACAACGTGTTCGCCCATCGCTGCCTCGGCGACGCGCTGGCGTCGAAAGCGCCCATGGAGCCCGGCGCAACGGTCATGCATCTCGCGTTCTATCTGGCCCAGTGGCTCGGATGTGATCCGATTATCTTCGTTGGGCAGGATCTCGGCTTCGGGGGCCACGTTTACTACGCCCCCGGCGTCGCAATGCACGCTGCCTGGAGGCCCGAACTGAGTCGGTTCTGCACACTGGAAACCAAGGAATGGGAGCGCATCATCCGCCAGCGCAACATTCTCCGCCAGGTCCCCGGCATCGACGGAGCGCCGATCTATACCGACGAACAGATGTACACCTATCTCCAGCAATTCGAGCGAGATTTCGCGCGGGCGCCGCAGCGAATTGTCGACGCCACAGAGGGCGGCGCCAGGAAACAATGCGCCGAACTCATGACGTTCGCAGCCGTTGCGCGCGAGTGCATTGCGGACGCCGCTCCGATCAACGTCAGCCTACTCTCGGCGCTCGATTGGTACGACACAGACCGACTATGCCCGGCACTGGAGACACTGCGTTCGCGACTGGAAACACTCGATGCCTTTGAATCGCTGTGCATCGAAACGCACGAAACGCTGAACGCAATGCGCAAGGTTCTCGATGATCCCCCTGCCTTCAATCGCCTCATTGTTCGCGTCGACGAATTGCGAACGCTCGTGCAACACCATGAACTGATGTTTCGAATGGTTCGCGACGTCTCACAGCTCGCGGAATTGCAGAAGCTGGCCGCTGATCGCCAGGTCTCGTTCGACGCCCCGGATGACCAGAAACGGGCCCGACATCAACTGCGCCGCGACGCCGCCTTCATCGACGCAATGCTTGAAGGTTGCACCAGGCTGCGCCGGATCTTCACGGAGGCGATTCGTCGTTTTGAAGAAACTCGCGTCGCCGAAGGCGTCGGAGAACCTTTGGCGGCCAAGGCCTCCGGGCGGGATTGAACACATTGACCATGCGCATCATCGCGGCAACCAACGTGAATCTCGACGAGTCGCCCATTGGCACACGATCCAGGTTGCGCGAGCCCATGCGCGGCACGCCCATACTTCGCCGAACCCTTGAACGCGCCTGCCGCATACGCGGCGTGGAAACAGTCCACGTCCTCGTCCCCCCGGCGCAGGCGGATGAAACACGCGCGATCCTGGATGGCCTGAACACACGTGTCGAAACGCACGATGCGCCCGCGCCGCCCTATCGCGATCTGGTGCGGACCGGTCGATTCTGGGGCCTCGATGGTTGGCGCGGCGGCATCGGTGCCCTTTGCGTGTTCGACGAAGACTTCAATGCCGCATTGTTGCAGGGACTCATGGCGAAAACGCACGCCGAGGCCGTCGTGTCTCTCCCCGCCGCAGCGCCGTTGCTCGATCCGGAGTTGATCACTCGAATGATCGAACATTTTCAGTCAAACATCGAGTTGTCGCGCATGACGCTCATGCAGGCGCCGCCCGGACTCAATGCGTTCATCGCTGCTCGTGACGTCGTCGATCAGCTGCTCCCCGTCGGAATGCCGCCCGGCGCCATGCTCGTTTATCAACCCAATTCGCCCGCACCCGACTTGACCGGTCGCGAAGCCTGCTATCGCCCGGATGCCGCGATCGTACGGGCGGCCGGGCGACTCCTGTGCGACACAACTCGATCAACAGATCGTGTCATGCGCGTCTTCGAAGCGGGCGGTGCCGATTGGGATGCCGTGCAGATCTGCCGTTGGCTTGCAGACCAGGAAAGTCGCCACATTTGCGAGAGCCCTGAGGAAATCGAGATCGAATTGACGACGGAAGATCAATTCGACCAACGCGACATGTTTCATCCGCGCGGCGACATCGTGCCGTCTCGCGCGCCGGTCGACATGGCGACTGTCGAGCGGATCGCGGAATCCATCACGGACGCCGACGACACGCGAATCGTCCTCGGCGGATTCGGCGAACCGACGCTGCATCCGAGATTCAGTGAAATCTGCCGGCGCCTTCGCACCGCGAACCCCGGCTCGCTCTGCGTCCGAACGAATGGTATCGCCGTGCCCGGACCGGCCGAAGCGTCCCTTTTCGAATCACCCGTTGACGTCGTCGAAGTCACGATCGACGCGGCCAACGCCTCGACGTATCAACGCGTCCACGGTCTGGACGCCTATGCCAAAGTCATGGCGACGATTGATCGCTGGAGTGCCTTGCGAACCGAACGTCAGTCCGTCCGACCCATGATCGTGCCTTCCCTCGTGAAGGCCTTCGAGACGCTCAATGATCTTGAGCCCTTTGTAGACCATTGGCAGAAGCGACTGGGCGCCTACGTCGTGCGCGGCGCAAGCCACTTCGCCGGCCAGCGTCCTGCACGCGCCGTCACGTCTATGTCGCCGCCGCGTCGCGATGCGTGTCGCCGCACGTATTCAAGAATGATGATCCTTGCCGACGGAACCGTCACGACGTGCGATCAGGACTTCCAGGCGAAGCAGGCACTTGGGAATCTTCGGGACTCGTCGATGCTGGAACTTTGGAATCACAAGCGACTGGACGCGATACGCAATCTCAGGCACGCGGACTGCGCATTGTGTTCGACCTGCGACGAGTGGCATCGTCCCTGATCGCATTGCATCCGGCCGACACGCGCTGAAAATCGCCTGATGAACCCCGGAGGCGTTCGCAGATGCCCAGCCCCCTTCCCATCTTCGTCAAACGAGACATCGACGGATTCTTTGGACTTTTCATCGACAATCTCGTTCAGCTGTTGATCATCATAAGTCTCTGCGGCGGCCTCTGCGGCATGCCCAATGAACTCATCTTCGGTCGAATCCTCCCCGGCGCTGCCGTATCGCTGATCATCGGAAATCTGTTCTACGCATGGCAGGCACGCCGTCTCGCCGAAAAAGAGAATCGCAAGGACGTCTGCGCCCTGCCCTACGGAATCAACACGCCGTCCATGATCGTCTATATATTCTTCGTCATCGCGCCGGCATACGCGGAGACACAGGATGCGACGTTCGCCTGGCGGCTCGGCCTGATTGCGTGCCTCGGCAGCGGTCTCATCGAATTCTTCGGCGCATTCGTCGCTGAGCGACTCCGCAAACACACGCCCCGCGCCGCATTGCTCAGCACGCTTGCCGGAATCGCCATCGGTTTCATCGCCATGACATTCGCTTTGCAGATCTGGCAATGGCCGATCATCGCGATGGCGCCGCTGGCCATCATCCTTGTCACCTATTTCTCCGGCGTCCGACTGCCGTTGGGGCTGCCGGGAGGCCTCGTCGCGCTGGTCGTCGGCACGCTTGCCGCCTGGTGCCTTCCGGGGGAATGGACGAACAAGGCAATGGCGGCAGAGACCGTCTCGCAGGCATGGACGCAACGAGGCTGGAATCTCCCCGGCCTCTACCTCGGCGACATTCTGTCCACATTGGCAGCGGAGAAGGAACGACTCTTCGGTCTGCTCGGCGTCATCGTCCCGATGGGGTTATTCAATCTCGTGGGCTCGCTCCAGAACATCGAATCCGCCGAGGCAGGCGGCGATCGATATGCGACCGGACCGTCGCTCGCCGTCAACGGTCTCGGCACGATCGCGGCCGCATGCTGCGGCAGTTGCTTTCCGACAACAATCTACATCGGCCATCCGGGATGGAAGGGCCTCGGCGCACGCGCCGGTTATTCGACGCTCAATGGCATTGTCATCACATTGCTGATCTGTACTGGCACGCTTTCCCTCATCAATGCCGTCGTGCCCGTCGAAGCGGGCATCGCGATTGTATTCTGGATCGGCATCGTGATCACGGCCCAGGCATTTCAGGCGACGCCTTTGCGACACGCCCCCGCCGTCGCGATCGGATTGTTTCCCGCGATCGCCGCGTGGGGCGCGACCGTTGTCATGGGCGCATTCATCGCATCCGGCGGAACAACGATCGAACAACTGCTGACGTTGCCCAAACCCGCCGAAGTCAACGGCTTTCTCCTGCATGGCCTGTTGGCGATGGAGCGCGGATACATCTTCACGTGCATGATCGTCGCCGCCGTCAGCGCCCATCTCATCGATCGCGAGTTCGGCCGCGCAGCCTGCTGGAGCGCTGCCGGGGCAGTCCTGACTTTCCTTGGATTGATGCACGCCTACGTCGTCAACGGCAACAATCTCGATTACTATTTCCCGATCTTTGCCGGCTCCACCGAAATCACGGGCGAATCGTTCAGCGGGATCCCGATCGCCATTGGATACGCGTCGATGGCCGCCATCTTCCTGCTGATGCGCGTCCACGCGCAACGAACCCGCCAGCCCGAAGCTCAAACGTCGGATCCGATCCAGGGCTGACGGCGTCGCACATGGAGCATTGGACCCGTCGTCAAAACTCGCTACCCTATCCGGCAATGGCAACACCCATCGAACTCAAACGACGCGTGGACATCGCTGCCGGTCGCGAACCGGCGGATCTTGTTCTGCGCGGCGGAAAAATCGTCAATGTGCTCTCAAACGAAATCACGGAGGGCGATGTTGCGATCGCCGGCGGCACGATTGTCGGAATCGGCCAATACGACGCGAAACAGGTGGACGACGTATCAGGGCAGTTCATCTGCCCGGGACTGATCGACGCCCACGTTCATATCGAATCCTCGATGCTCGCGCCGCCGGAATTCGCCCGGCTTGTATCGTCGTGCGGCACGACGGCCGTCGTGACGGATCCGCATGAGATCGCAAACGTCTTCGGCATCGATGGCATCCGCTATATGCTTGCAGCCAGCGCGGAGGCGCCGATCGACGTATACGCGATGCTCAGTTCGTGCGTGCCCGCGTCTCAGTTCGAATCCGCCGGGGCGACGCTCGCGGCAAAGGAACTCGAACCGCTGCTTGGCGAAGCCCGTGTTCTGGGTCTCGCTGAGATGATGAATTATCCCGGCGTCGTCCATGGTGATGACGATTGCCTGAACAAGATTGCCATGACCAAAGGTCGCGTTGACGGCCACGCGCCAAGCCTGCTCGGCCGCGACTTGTGCGCTTACGCGTCGACCGGCATTGCCAGCGATCACGAATGTACGACGATCGACGAAGCCAGAGAAAAACTTCGCCTTGGCCTCCAGATCATGATCCGCGAAGGCAGCCAGGCGCGGAATCTCGCCGCCCTGCTTCCGCTCGTAACGCCGGCAACCGTCGATCGATTCATGTTCTGCACGGACGACAAAGATGTCGATGACCTCCTGGAGCAGGGCCAGATCGATCACATGATTCGAACGGCCATCGCCGCCGGACTCGATCCGATTCTCGCTGTTCGTCTTGGAAGCCACGCGGCGTGCAGCTACTTCGGCCTGCATGATCTCGGCGCCGTCGCGCCCGCTCGTCGGGCCTGCCTGACGATCGTCGACAATCTGGAGGATTTTCGTGTGCGGCGCGTATACCACAATGGTCGACGCGTTGCCGAGAATGGCGAATCCACGTGTGCCGCCGTCAAGGCGACCGGCGCCATGAGCCAGAATTCCGTCAACATCGCCGAGCTCACGACGAAGCATCTTGCCATCGAAGGGGCAACCCCGATAAACGTCAACGTCATCTGCGTGATCGAGGATCGCATCGACACGGAACGATGCACGGAGTCGATCGCCCCGATCGACGGACTCATTCATGCGGATGCAAAGCGAGATCTCGCGAAGATCGCCGTCATTGAGCGGCACCACGCGACCGGCCGCGTCGGTCTCGGATTCGTCCGCGGATTCGGTCTGCAGCGGGGCGCGATTGCCTCGACCGTGGGGCACGACGCACACAATCTCGTCGTCACAGGAATGAATGACTCGGACATCCGTACGGCTGCGCTGCATCTGGCGACGATCGGCGGCGGTTTCTGCGCCGTCGCCGATGGAAAAGTCCTCGCCGACGTGCGATTGCCGATCGCCGGCCTGATGAGCGACGTGTCGGCCCACGAACTCAGCGAGCAACTCCGACGCCTGCACGAATCCACGAAACTCCTGGGCGGAACGCTCCGACGGCCGTTCATGGCACTGTCCTTCCTCACGCTTTCAGTCATCGGCCGATTGAAACTGACCGACCATGGCCTGATTGACGTGGATCGATTTCAAGTTGTCTCAGTCGTTGCAGATTAGCCGTCGGAAATCGCTGACTATCGCTCACAAAGCTGTTTGATTAAAATCGCACCAATTCAGTACGAGATATACATGGATTCCGTCCGCCCCTGAACTCACGGACGCCTCGAAACAAGCCATGTAAACACACCAGCCTGCTCTTCGTTGGTAGACGTCGGCAAGGGCACACACGGAGGCAACTACGTCATGATGAGTCTGACCAGCGAATATGCCCTGAGAGCAGTGGTCTATATCGCTCAAAATGAATCCAGCTGGCCAGTCGCCGGCAATGCCATTGCGTCGGCATCCGGCATTCCAAGCAAGTACCTGGCGAAGATTCTGGGCGATCTCGTTCGACATGGAATTCTTGATGCCCGCCGCGGTCGAGGCGGTGGATTCAGTCTGGCTCGTCATCCGAAGGAAACGCCGCTGTGGGAAGTCCTCGAACCGTTCGAACGGTTCAAGCGAACCATGTGCCCGTTTGAGAATCAGACTTGTTCCAGCCTGTCGCCGTGCACGGCGCATCCGCGCTGGGAGAAAGTCCTTCACTCCTATCACGGCTTTCTCAAGGAAACGACGATTCACGCCATCGCGTTCGAGCGCGGCAGCGCGGCCTCGCGCGGATCCCATGCCGCCAAGAAGACACGCAAGAAAACCAGCGTTACCCGGCGGCGTTAAGTTGCTTCTGTCCCGAACGAGATGAATTGTCGTCATGCGCCAGTGAGCCGCGCGACTATCGTCGAATCAACCACATTGTCATCGCGCCGATCACGGAACCGAACGCGGCGATCATCGCTTTGCTCATCGCGTATCGGCCCGTAATCTCCGCGGCGGAAGATTGTCGCAGTTCACCGGTCATGGTTTCCAGACGGGCGTTGATCCGTTCGATGTCCCGCGCCTGTTCCGCAACCTTGATGGGCAGACCATTGACGCCGCGCTCGAGCGCCGACAGCGTGATGCTGATCGTCGCCACGGATTCTGACAGACGGCGCACCAGGCCATCATGCTTCTCCGTCACGATTCGATCCGAGCGCACTGTCGTCTCAAGCGACGCGATTGCAGTCTTGAGATCGGACATTCCGCGTTCCAGACGTTCGATTCTGACCTGAATCCAGCTTTGGTCGATCATGACGGCCCCCTGGCGTATCGTGGCGTCGGTCCCCGGACCGGTCGAATCATACCAGTGCAGCTTGCTCGCCGTTTCGTCGGGACGCCCATCACGCGCGTTGGCGCCGGATGGACCCAACGGATGAGCCGCCAATCCTCGGCGCTGACGCATGTCGTTAATGCGAGCCGAGCGTCGATAGTGTGATGACAATTTCGAAGCCGATCAGGATGATGATGATCCACTCAAGCGTTTCACTTCGTCGTGCGCTTTGCAGATCCGACATCTTTCCATAGATACGCTCCAGGGCGTCGAGCTTGCGGATGACGCTCGCATCCCAGTCGTTCAAGTGCATCCGTTCAGAGGCAAGCCGATAGACGCGTGCCAGATACTGATCGCCCAGCAACTTGATCGCATTGTTGACGCCTTCGAACATGGACACACCGTCGAGCTGGAGCTCCGCGATCCGGGCCAGGTCCGTCCGAAACGTCGAACGCTGGTACCAACGCCGTGGCCGCGTCAGTTTGTAGCCCTCGTCCAGGGCGCGATCCAGTTTCTCATCAAGGAATCGCATCTCCAGTAATTCGACGTTGGCGTACTCCAGTACGGCCAGAACATCGTCGGCATCGCCGTTGAAGAGAATCGCGGCGTGCCAATCGATGAACGACACATCATCCCGTCCGAATTCAACGCGGCCCCGCAAAACATCGTCGCGTTGTTGATCGGAGAGCTCGTCAGTTTCCGCACTGATGATCCTCGCCAGTGCATCACGACTTTGCGCCGCGGCGTCCTCCAGCGAACCGCCATCGGCGACTTCCGCAATCTGATAGATCGCATAGTCCTCCACGATTTCGGAAACCGCTGGACGATCGATGGCGTTGGGAATCTCCCGGACGATCGACTCCACCGCCTCGCGCGACGCCGCGAGCAGGGCCTTGTTGTCCCAGAGTTCGCCGCTCAAGTCGATGAGATTCGCGATCGGCCCCGACAGTGGAATCGTGAATGCGATGGACACCGCCCCGAAGTCATAAAGCGTCATCTCGATCGTCGGCCGCGTCTGGAATTGTCCGAGGGAAATGGAACCGACGTCCCGATACGCACGGATCGGCAACGGCGAGAATTCAAAGTACTCCGGCACGCGTCGCGTTCGCCCGATCCGCTCGCGATGCTTCTCGTCGGAGATCACGCGATCGACTTCATCCAGATCGATGCCATATCCGACGTCGTAAGCAAACAACGCCCGGCAGGCCCCCTTCTTGATGTCAATCATGGTTGCATCCTGACTCACCGATCGCTCGCCAAAGCGAACATGCATCCCGCACGCACGCCTCGCCACACGCTAACCGCGTTTCGCACTCGCGTATTGTGTCGGGTCCGCAACGCCCGCAATTCGAAACGCCTCGCGCCGCTCGACGCAGGTTCCGCACGCGCCGCAATGCACATTCCGCCCAAGATAACAGGACCACGTCTTGTCGAACGGTACGCCCAGCGCGCTCCCAATCGTGACAAGATCCGCCTTCGTCTTCCCGACGAATGACGGCAGCAGCCGAACAGGATGCCAATCGCACAACTGCATCGCCCGATCCATCGCCTCGGCGAAGACCGGCCGGCAATCGGGATAGATCTCGTGATCCCCGCCGTGCGCGGCGTAGGCAACCGCGTCGGATTTCATGGACACGGCCCACGCCGTCGCGATCGACAACAGAATCATGTTCCGATTCGGAACCACCGTGGCCTTGAGCGTCTCCGCGTCATAGGGCGCCATCGGCACGGGAACCTCTCCCGTCAACGCACTGCCAGCCAGGAGCGGCGCCAGAGAACTCAGGTCAACGCATCGATGCTCGACATCGAGCGCATCGCAGATCGATCGCGCGGCATCCAGCTCGCGTGAGTGCCGCTGACCGTAGTCCACGCGCAGACAACTAACATCGTCACCGCCGTTGCGCAAGTGATACAGCAGGACCGTCGAGTCCAGACCGCCGCTATGAAGCAGGACAATCTTCATGGGCACAATCGTAGAGCGGATTCCCGACAATTGCGATGCGGATGAATCTGCGGCGAAGAATAGCGATCGTGGGTAGAATCGAACGGATGTCAACGCAGACATTCCAGCCCGATCGCGTCAGACTCTGCATGGAGTCTTCCGTTGAGGTCTATCGAGATGACATCGAGGCCGCGATCGCGGGGCTGGATCAAGTAGCACTGGACGAGGCCGAACATCTCGTCGCCGTCGCCGGCGAGGACGAACGCGTCTACGCCATTCGGGACCGCACCTCACTGCTGGCCACGCTCTGTGAGCGGATCGACGAATTCCTGCACGACGACGACGGCGGCTTTTACCTCATGCGCGCCTACCTGTCCTCCCACGATCGCAGCGACGCCGTCCTAGAAGTCTGGTTCCAGGTCGCGCGCCCCGGCGCGACGAACCGCGGCACCTGGTTTCGACATCTCATCGTCGGCGTCGACGAACACAGCGTCTACTCGGACATGGGGCCGCCTACCGCACCCGCGATCGCCTGACGTCCGCCTTCGACAATTCACCAAGCCCTTATGGGACGGCCTGTCGCCGCGGCGATTGTATTTGCAGCATAACTTCACGAACGTTTCACGCCCGACGCCTTGGCGCATTCGCGAATCCGCCTGGATTATCTGATAACACCTGCCTCCCCTGAATGCCGGCGCCGCGCACCCACCACCCCGGGGCGCCGGTATCGTTTTTCCCCGTCACGTTTTCGATCCATCAATCCGCCGCCAACGCGAAATCACCAGAATTCGGACCGCCCCGGGGATTGGCCCGTGCCGTTCGAACGCCATTTCAGCGAGTTCACGATCCTCGGAAAAAAAGTCCCGGCCTATCGGTCTACCTCACGAGACCTTGCTGCCTAGAATCGGAAAAGCGTCCGGCTTGGAGGACGCTATGGGGACAGAATCATGGAACAAACACAGCACAACCAGGCCAAGGCGGCACAGATCCATCGCATCGTCAACATGCTGCTCGAGCTCGACGAAGTCACGCTCGCACGCATGGAAGAGGCACTGAAAAGCCACGTCGACGTCATGTCGCCGGCCGTCATTGTCCGCGATCGCTAGCACTCGGCCACACTGCGACGCGCGGTGTACGGGCGTATTGATCACACCCGAAAACGCCGGTCCCGACGCAGCGTGCAACGCTGGCGCGCCTGTCATCCTGACGCAACGTCACTGCGCGAATTGCCGTCTGCCTCCTGCCAGCTGCGCCTGCCAATCTGGCACAATGCGAATCGGAAAGCCCTTTCAGAGGCTCACGATCCGCGGTTTCGCCGTGGCATGACGCGTGCACTATCCTCACTTGTCAGCCGGATATCCTCCGCGCTGCCGGAAAGGACATGCACGCTATGCGACCCGATCAATTCACCATCAAGGCGCTCGAAGCCGTCCAGAATACCGAACGACTCGCCCAGTCCGCCGGCCATGGCGAAGTCACGCCCCTGCATCTGCTCGCCGTCCTCACAGGCGCCGACGCCGAGGCCGACGGCGGTATCGTCGCGCCGATTCTCCAGAAGGCCGGTGCCAGCCTCAACCAGATCCGATCGATCACCCAATCCGAACTCGATCGACTTCCCAAGGTCCAGGGCGGCTCGCTCGCATTCAACCAGCCGGCGCAGAACGTGTTCCAAGCCGCCGAAAACGTCGCCCGCGACATGAAAGACGAATACGTCTCCACAGAACATCTCCTCGTCGCCCTCGCCGATGTCACCAGCGACGCCAAGGAAATCCTCAGCGTCAGCGGCGCGAAGAAAGACACGCTTGTCGCCGCCCTGAACGAAGTCCGCGGCGGCGCCCGCGTCACAACCCAATCCCCCGAAGACACGTATCAGGCCCTCGAGAAATACGGCAAGGATCTCGTCGAGATCGCCCGGCAAGGCAAACTCGATCCCGTCATCGGTCGCGACGAAGAAATCCGCCGCTGCATGCAGGTCCTCGCACGGCGCACCAAGAACAACCCCGTCCTGATCGGCGAACCCGGCGTCGGCAAAACCGCCATCGTCGAAGGCCTCGCCCAACGCATCCTCGACGGCGATGTCCCCGACGCCCTGAAGAACAAGAAGCTCATCGCCCTCGACATGGGCGCGCTCATCGCCGGCGCCAAGTATCGCGGCGAATTCGAAGAACGCCTCAAGGCCGTCGTCCGCGAAGTGACCGACGCCGCCGGCGAGATCATCCTCTTCATCGACGAACTGCACACGATCGTCGGCGCCGGCAAAACGGAAGGTTCCCCCGACGCGGGCAATCTCCTCAAGCCCGCGCTGGCCCGCGGCGAACTCCGCTGCATCGGCGCCACGACACTCGACGAATACCGCAAGAATCTCGAAAAGGACAAGGCCCTCGAACGCCGCTTTCAATCCGTCTATGTCGGCGAGCCGACCGTCGAAGACACGATCGCCATCCTCCGCGGTCTCAAGCCGCGCTACGACGCCCATCACGGCGTCCGCATTCAGGACAGCGCCCTCGTCGCCGCCGCCACGCTCTCGCATCGATACATCACGGATCGCCATCTGCCCGACAAGGCGATCGATCTCATCGACGAGGCCGCCTCGCGCCTGCGCATCGAAAACGACTCGATGCCCACGGAGCTCGATCAGCTCCGCCGCCGCATCATGCAGCTCGAGATTGAACGCGAAGCCCTCAAGAAGGAAAAGGATGACGCCAGCCGCAAGCATCTCGTCAACGTCGAGCGCGAACTCGCCGACCTTCAGGAGCAGAACACGGCCCTGACGGCCAAGTGGGAAAATGAACGCGCCGCTATCGAAGGCATGAAGGCGATCCAGCAGGAGATCGACGCGAAACAAAACGAACTCGAAGACGCCCAGCGCCGCGGCGAACTCGAACGCGCCGCCCGCATCAGCTACGGCGAAATCCCCGAACTCAAACAACAACTCGCCGCCAGCGAACAGAAGCTCGCCGATCTCCACGCCGCCGGCAACGGTCTCCTTCGCGAAGAAGTCACGGCCGAAGAGATCGCCGACATCGTCAGCCGCTGGACGGGCGTTCCCGTCACGCGAATGCTCGAAGGCGAACGCGAGAAGCTGCTCAAGATGGAAGATCGCCTGCACGATCGCGTCATCGGCCAGACGGAAGCCGTCCGCGCCGTGTCGGATGCCGTGCGCCGCAGCCGCGCCGGTCTCGGCGATCCCAATCGCCCCATCGGCTCCTTCCTCTTCCTCGGACCGACGGGCGTCGGCAAGACGGAACTCTGCAAGTCGCTCGCCGAGTTCCTCTTCGACGACGAGTCCGCCTTCATCCGCATCGACATGAGCGAATACATGGAGCAGCACAGCGTCGCCCGACTCATCGGCGCGCCGCCGGGATACGTCGGCTTCGAGGAAGGCGGCCGCCTGACAGAGGCCGTGCATCGCCGCCCGTACAGCGTCATCCTCTTCGACGAGATCGAAAAGGCCCACGCCGACGTCTTCAACGTCCTGCTCCAGGTCCTCGACGACGGCCGACTGACCGACGGCCACGGCCGCACGGTCGATTTCCGCAACACGATCATCGCGATGACGAGCAACATCGGCAGCGCCCACATCCAGCAGATCTCCGAGCACGCCGCAACGCGCGACGCCTACCAGAAGGCAAACGATCGGGCCGGCAAGGCCGGCACCGTCGATGCCACCGCCGCGGCAGCCACGGCGAGCGACGCCAACATCGCGACGGACATCGAGATCGAAATGGCCGTCAAGGAAGAGCTCAAGAAGCACTTCCGTCCGGAGTTCCTTAACCGCATTGACGAGACAATCATCTTCCATCGCCTCAGCCGCCAGGACCTGCGCCGCATCGTCGACATCCAGGTGGAAATCCTCCGCCGGCGCCTCGCCGATCGCGAACTGACGCTGGAACTCAGCGACGAAGCGAAAGACAAACTCGCCCACGAAGGCTACGACCCGATGTACGGCGCCCGACCGCTGAAGCGCCTGATCCAGCAGCAGATCGAAAACCCGCTCGCCAGGCGCCTCCTCGCCGGCGACTTCGCCGAAGGCGGCAGCGTCCGCGTCGGCATCGACGGCAGCGGGTTTACATTCTCGGCGACCTAAATACGTTCTGGGAATCATTCATCGTGTGGAATCGGCTAATAGCCGGTTCGCCGTGGGGGCGCGATGACAGCGCCGCGCGAAAACGACCCAATGCGAGCGTGCTCCATCCATTCCGAATGGAAACGTTGGTGAATCCGCCCGCCCAACGAATCCCATCGCCAAACCCCGCAATCGTGCCACTGGGTGCTTGCCACCCATTGCGTCGCGCGACGTGAATCGCAAGCCCCCGCGCGGTCCATCCCGTCCGTCATTCCCGCCGCCACCGAACCGATCGACGCCCCGCAACCATTGCGAAAGAGCGTGCAACGAAGCCGTCGTCGCACGCGACGGCGCGATCGTTGCACGCGACGAAGCGATTGACGCATGCGTCGGCGTAATCGTCGCACGCCCCGGCGCGATGGGCGACGGGCGGGGACGGTTCCGGGACGAGCGGGAGTGACACCGGGAAGCGCAGGTCCGACGCAGGGAGCGGCAAGACTCACAACACACAGCCCGAGACGGACGCCATTGGGTGCGAATCGAACGCCGAGCGACGATCCAGTGACAAACGTATGACCGGAATTGCGAATGAATGCGGCGTTGAACCGGCGCACCGAACCACGACCGTCAGGAAGTGGGCGCGCGATGTGCGCCGACGGCGGGATATTCGGACGGCGGATGCTGCGGGCGGGAATGGTGGTTGTTCGATCCACGCGCCGTCGGCGTGCGCCTCCGAATGCCACAAAGGCGGCACACCAGCACGCTGAAAGCGTGACACAGGACAGCCCGGGGTCAGCGAAAATCGCAACGCGATCGAGCGCAACCCCGGGACCGCCGCCCCACCGCGCATCGAGCACTGAATGTGCGTTACAAATAGACACGCGTCGCGATGGCGATTTCAGGCCACGCCGCGGCCGGGTGGCCCACCCTCTTCGAGGGTGGGGGCGCGACGATACGAACTTCGAAGACTCGTCGAGCAACGAACGACGCGCCCGCGCCCGCATCGTCGCGCCCCCATCGATGAGAGCCAAGAAAAGGTGTCAGGATGATTTATTCCGGGCCAAGAAAAGGTGTCAGGATGATTTATTCCGAGTGTCATACTCCCCTCTCAAGGGAAACATGCAGACGCGGGCGTAGTTTGGTGGACGATACGGGAAACTGGAAATGATCGAGTTGGCACGCCTACGAAGCGGC
>JAJDEC010000516.1 GCA_029259995.1 Phycisphaerae bacterium | reverse complement strand
GGGCGCGCCTCGGCACGACCTGTCATGCGTGCAAACGCTCACAAACGCTTACAAACGCTCGCAAACGCCCGCAAAATAGATCGCATCGCGTTTCGTCCGACAGATGTCCGGGCTCGGCGCGGTCTATTGGATGTGACTTGTTCGGTATTCCGCTTGGGTCTGGAACTTACTTCGTCCCGGCGTCGGCCCCGCCATCCAGTCCGCGATGTCGCCGCTTCAGGACGAACATCGCACCCAAGGCGATCAAGCCCAACGTTGTCGGTTCGGGCACGCCGTAATGGACCTTGATGACGTCGGTCAACGCGTTGCCGGCGACTCCGCCATTTTCGAATCCGCCATCGGCAAATCGAAGCAGGGCGCCCTGTGTGTCCGATTGCGCCCAGACACCGTTTCCGACTCGGGCCGCAATGACCGTCAGGAGATTTAGATCGCGCACGGCGTGAAGCGTGAATGTTCCCATCAGGATGTTCTCGCCCAGATAGCCATCGCCCTGGAATGTCGCCCCGCCGAAGCCAGTGGCGATGTCGCCGGGGCCGGGCGTGTTCAATCCCCCTGCCGGTGTCTCAGCGCCGAATTCAGGCGGGATCATCGTCATGGTTGGAATCGAGGCATTGGTATCGGCGGCGAGCGTCGTGTTGGCGCTGTAGAGACTGACGCTGGTTACGCTGGCATACATACTGATCTCGAGATCGAAGGGCCCGAGACCGGTCGTGCCGATTTCGAGCACGCGTCCTTCGCCTTGCGGTGAAAGAAGGAACGCCCCGCCGCCGCCCTTGTACTCGAACCAGACGGACGCATCGGCGCCGGCGATTGCGGTAAATGTGAGGGACAGAAATAACGACGCGGCAACGGACGAACGGAACATGGTTCACCTCCGAGGGAAATCTGTGCAACTCTCGCACAACTGCCGGACAATTCCGAATGAATGACCCCACAACATACCGGCCGGGCAATTGCCCACGCAATGGTATAACAAATGCGTGATTCCGAAGTCAAGACATTCCATTCAAGAGAACGATGCGTGGAATCGGCATCGCGACTCAATCCGACCATTTGAAAGCGCGCAGGCCGACGGCGAAGCTGACAACACCGATACCGATGAGGACGGCGCAGGGCGTGAACATCTCGGCCGCTGTAAAATCGCGCCAGATGGCGCCTTCCATGGCGAGGATCGACCATTTGATCGGGCTGATCACGGAGACCTGCTGCATCCATGCGGGCATGAAGGCGAGGGGAATCATTCCGCCGCCGATCATCGCCATCATCACGAGGATGCCCCAGCCGATGCCGCCGGCGCTTTGTTCCGTTTTCCCGAGCACGGACAGGAGCATCATGATGCCGACGAAACAGAGGGCGATACACACGAGCGCCACGACGAGCGACACATAGGAATGGGGGCGAACGTGAAACACGATCGCGGCCAGGCCGAAGAGCGTCGCGCCGACGGCGAGCGTCGTGATCAGGCAGGCGAGGCCCTTGCCGGCGAGGATGTGCATTCGGCTGATCGGCGCCATGCGCAGGCGAACGAGCGTGCCGCGTGTGCGTTCGACAACGAGCGTGATGCCGAATCCGGCGGCACAACCCATGATTCCCCAGATGCATCCCTGCGGGAAAGAAATCTCGTAGGCATTCTGCGGACCCGATTGTTGTCGCGTGACGTCCACCTTCTCGATCTTCGGCTGCGGGAAACCGCCGGTCTGCGACTCGCCTTTCGGCATGTCTGCCGTGAACGCCTTCAAGGCCGGGAGAAACGCAGAGAGCGTCGTCCGCATGAGCGGGTCCATGTCGTCGGCCTTCTGGATGTCGGCAAGCGTTTCGTCGAGCTTCGCGTTCATGACATCCGGATTGGTGAACATCTCCTGGATGCCCTTGTACAACTGGGCCGTCAGGATGCCCTGAAGCATGCCGCTCTCGGCGGCACGGGAGGGATCGAGACCGATCTCGACGCGGGGCGGATTGCCGAACATCTGGCGGCGAGCCTCGCCAAAGCCTTCCGGAAGAACAATGAAGGCAACGCGCTTGCCGCGGCGGACCCAGTCCTGCGCCTGCTGGCGATCCGTCTTCGTGACAGTGAGTTCGTCGAGGGCTTCGAGCTGGGCGACGAATTCGCCGGACTGCTGGGTGCCGTCTTCATCAACGACGGCGACTTGCATGCCGCTGGCGCCTTCGCTCATGCCGCCCATGATGGAACCAAAGAGACTGGCGTAGAGAATCGGGAATACGAACGCAAAGAAGAACCCGACTTTGTCACGGGCGAGCAGGCGCAGGTCCTTGGCTGTGAGTGCGAGAAGTTGTTGCATCAGTCGCGCAGACTCCTTCCCGTGAGGTTCAGAAAAACGTGTTCGAGATCGGGCCATTCGACGCGAAACGTCTGGAGCGTGCTTTCGGCCTGAAGTTTCTGCAACTCGGCGAGTGGATCTCTTGTTGTGATCTCGACGTCGCCTTCTGCGCGTTTTGCAATGACGCGGCTTTCGCCGCCGTGGGCCTCGATCAATGCATCGACGGAATCCAGGGCGAGCAATTTTCCGTGATCGATGATTCCGACGCGATCGCAGAGGCGCTGGGCCTCTTCCATGTAGTGCGTCGTGTAGACCACGGTCGCCCCCTGTTCACGGAGCGAGAGAATGTTATCGAAAATGGCATTGCGGGACTGCGGATCAACGCCGACAGTCGGTTCGTCGAGCAGGAGCAGCGCCGGCTTGTGAACGACAGCGATGGCGAGATTGAGTCGGCGTTTCATGCCGCCGGAATACTCGGCGGCCTTGTCGCGCCGACGATCCGTAAGCCCGACGAATTCGAGGGCCCAGGCGACGCGTTCGCTTCGTTCGGCGCCGCTGAGGCCCTGCATGGTCGCGAAGAATCGGATGTTCTCTTCGCCGCTCATTTCCTCGTAGAGGGCAAGGGCCTGCGTGGCGACGCCGATGCGCCTACGAACCCTGGGATCCTCGGGTGATCCTTCGCCGTTGATCGAGATCGTGCCGGCGTCGGGCTTGAGCAGACCGACGGTCATGTTGACGGTCGTCGTCTTCCCGGCGCCGTTGGGGCCGAGGAGCCCGAAAATTTCTCCTGGGCGGATATCGAGCGACAAGTCGTCGACGGCGACGTTCTGGCCGAATTTTTTGCGAAGGTTCGTCAGATGCAGCATCGATCGGATGCTCCGAAAGGAACAGTTGCTCATGCGACTAGTTGTCAAACGTTGCGTCGGGGGGAGTCTAACGGGAATGGCGACAACTTGCGCGGTGATTGATTGTCGCCATTGAGCGAATGCAACCTGTGAACACGACAGGAATGCTCCGCATCGTCACGCCGCGTCATCGAATATCTGTCGTGGACGAGGTCGGAAGCTTCCGTTTGAAGGTTCAACCTGCGACCGATGGACCTGAGGATCGTGACTTCGCCGCGGCATCCATTTGGGCACACGTAGCGACGCCAATTCCCATTGAATACAAAACACGTATGTTCGCGAAAAATACGCAACAGGCGAGCCGTTCCCCAATTCTCGCATCCAGCATTGCGATCAGTGATTTGCGGACCATTCAGTGGAAACTCCCCAACTGCAACTCGGCTTTCCCCGGGGAAAAGCGAATGCGGCATATCACGCCCCAACTGATAGGGTTCATCGCGTGGAGCCTCGCTGAGCTGAGCGTGGCGCCCGGGGAGTTGTGCACCGGCAGGCTGGACGTCGCCGTGGGGACTCGGCGGCTCTGAATGGGATCGCGGGGAGGCGAATGCGATGACGTTTGACGTCGTCAAACTATGTGCATTCCGCGGAAATGTGTGATGAATCATTAAAATGCCCATAACGATCTCAACGTCATCGGCGACTGCAGGCCATTCGTGGAAATCGTCGCCGACTGTTTGCATCATACAGGAGCCGAACAGGGCCACGCGCGTCGCCCGAGCCGCGGCGGACAGCGCTATCGGGGGCCGACGTATCAAATTCGCGATGTTTCGACACACCAATTGGGTTATAATCCAGTTCGAATGTCGACTCCGAAGCCCTTATTCGATGACGACGCCGTTCGGGCCGCGAGAGATGGAGATAAGAAGCAGCGCTCGTTTGTCGTCGCGTGTCTCGCCGAATCGGTTCGCGCCATGGTGGTTGTGCGTCTGGCGCCGAC
>JAJDEC010000515.1 GCA_029259995.1 Phycisphaerae bacterium | reverse complement strand
CCTGATCATCGCGTGGTTTGGGACGCAGGCGTGCCTGATGCCTGTCGGCCTGAACATCGACTGGCCCGGCGGCGCTTCGGAGAAGTGCTGCTGTTGCGCATCGGCGGCGGTCTGCCAATGCGGTTGCGAAAGCGTACCAAGTTCATCGGAACGCGAATCGAACACATCTCTCAAGGCATGCGATTGCGGTGATTCGCCGGCCATCGTGACGGCGGCGCGGACGGAAACACCCGATGAGACGTCGGCCGTCGTCGTCGTCGATTCCGATACATCACTTTCGCGGCAAACCTCTGTGGTCCGCGTTTCGCCCCATCTTCGCGGTCCGCCGCCTGATCTGTTGATCGTTCAATCCACGATACTTCTCATTTGATTCATTGCCAGCCATCGCTTCGTTGTTGAAGCGATCGTGATGTTGCGTCTACGTCGACGTTTGTCGTCGTTGCGCTTTGTGGCCTTGGATCGGTTGGATTTCCGCCGGGCGATCTTTGCCGGCTATTAGCCGGTACCACGGCGCAAACGCGTTGACTTCCCCAGTCGAATACTGAGAAGAACCATGTATCGAATGATGATTTTCTGGACGGGGCTGATCTCGTCGATGTGTCTCGCGTGCTCAAACAGTTATGAGGCCGCGAAGCAGGAAACGATGGCGGCGCGGCACTGGAAGCAGCCTCACGCTGCGCCTGATCTGCCGCCAACTAGCAGTCATTCTGCGTCTCGCCGGGCGGTCGCCGTGAAGGCCCTCGCCCCTCCACCAGTCGGCCTGACGGAATTCACGTTGCTGGCGCTGGAGAAGAACCCGGCGATCTTGTCGGCGCTGACGGATGTGGAATCGAAGCTCGAGCGGATTCCACAGGTGACGGCGCTGGAGGATCCGATGTTGCGGCTCGTAGCACGACCTGAACCGATTCAGACGGCGGCTGGCGACATCGTATTCACGCTGGCGGCGTCGCAGAAGATCCCGTTGCCGAAGAAGCTGGACCTGAAGGGACAGATGGCGGCGGCGGAGGTTGGCGAAGCGATCGAGCGGCTGAACGCACTTCGATTGCGAATCATTGCGGATGTGCAGCACGCGTATTACCGGATTTATGTGAGTGATCGGGCAATCGAGATCACGGAGCAGAGCGCGGCGCTGTTGCGGGAACTGGATCGCGTGGCGACGGGGCAATATGAGGTCGGCAAAGTTGACCAACAGGATGTCCTGCGGATTCAGCGGGAGCTTTCGGAACTCGACGACGCCCTGAATCGATATCGCGGTCAACGCATCTCGGCCGTCGCTGCACTGCTCCAGCTGATGGATCTGCCGACGACGACGGAGATCGGCACGCTACCGGAGGTTGACGCCCAGACGCTGGATGCGCGCGTCGAAGCGTTGATCGCGCTGGGCGAACGGCACAACCCTGAGTTGGCGGCATTGGCGCAGCGGGAGCGGCGTGATCAGTATGCGTCGACACTGGCCGATCTGGCTTACGTTCCGGATCTGACGCTCGGGTTTGAATGGAATCATGCTGACGGCCGGGCGCCGTTTGTTCCACCGGTCAATCCCATGACGCGCGTTCGGCCGCCCTTTAATGACGCGAGCGCGCAGGGCGACGACAACTGGGCACTGACGATCGGCGTCAACCTCCCGATCTGGGCGGAACGCAACGAGGCGGCGAAGCGAGAGGCGCGCAAGCGGATCGAGGCAACGCACGGTGAGCGCCGATCCCTGCAGCGGATGATTTCGTTCCGAATCCACGACGCATGGGCGAGAATTGAAACGGATCGGACGAGCATCGAATTACTGAGAACGACGATTATTCCGCAGGCGCGGCAGTCGTACGACGCATCGATGGTCGCATATCAGGAAGGGACGGAGAAGTTCATTACTGTGATCGACAACTGGCGGAAGCTCTTAATGTTCGAATTGATGACGCATCGGAGCACGGCGTCGATGCATACGGCGCTGGCAGACTTGCAGCGAGAAATCGGTGCGAGCCTGGTCGCCCCCGCCGACGAAAGTGAGGCAGCGTCATGAACGAACGACAGCAAGAAGGCAGGCGGCTATTGGTTCGCTGGGCGATGCTGCTCACGTTACTCGTTGTGTTTTCTGTCTGGGCAACGTGTCGGATGAACCGGGCGCGCGTCGCCTTGGGATCCGGTGCGGCGGGATCATCACATCTGAGCACGAGTGCAGAGGTGAAGATCGAATACTGGACATGCACGATGCATCCGGAAATCCGGCAACCCGCGGCAGGCGAGTGTCCCATCTGTGGTATGACGCTCGTTGAAAAATATGCGGGCAGCGATGCCCCGGGCGTGAGACCTGCGGCGACGGCTGCCGCAGGCGGGCCGGCAGGCGAAGCGAAACAGCAGCTCTATATGTGCACGATGCCGCAATGCAACGACACGCCGAGCACCGACCCAAAGAGCCAGTGCCCCGTCTGCGGTATGACGCGGGAACCGATCAGCGGGATGGACATCGGGAGCGACTCAGAGGTTGAACTGACACTCAATGCGCGAGCACAGCGGCTTGCAGAAGTTGCCACGGAGGAAATCACGGAACGTCGATTGTTCAAGCACATTCGCACGGTCGGCAAAGTCGGCTACGACGAGACGCGCCACAAGATGGTGACGGCATGGATGGGTGGGCGGATCGATCGACTGTTTGCGGATTACACGGGGATGGTCGTGAGCCAGGGCGATCATCTCGTCGAGCTGTACAGTCCGGATCTCGTGACAGCGCAGGAAGAGTATCTCACGGCGTTGCGCGGCGTGGAGACGCTGAGCGGCGCGAATCAGTCGACGCGGGATCGATCGGAGCGGCTTGTGGAATCGGCGGCGCGTCAACTCGAACTGCTGGGCGTTACGAAGGATCAAGTCGAACAGATCCGGCGTGAACGCAAGGCCTCGACGCGGCTGACGATTCACGCACCCATCGGCGGCACGATTGTGCGGAAGCCCGCAATGGAGGGTATGTACGTCAAGACGGGCGAGGCGCTTTATGAGATCGCGGATCTGAGTTCCGTCTGGATACTGCTCGACCTGTATGAATCCGATCTGCCGTGGATCGCACCATTGCAGCGCGTGCGCGTGACGAGCAGTGCGATGCCGGGCGACGAGCGCATCGGTCAGATCGCATTTGTCGATCCCGTCATCGATCGCGTCACGCGAACGGTCTCTGTGCGCGTCAACGCGATGAATCGAGGCGGACTGTTGAAGCCGGGGATGTTCGTCAATGCGGAATTGTTCGTATCCCTGGCGGATGCAGGTTCGCCGGCCGTTCCTCAGGCGGACGGGGAATTCGTTTGCCCAATGCATCCATGGGACAGCGCCGACGCGCCAGGTGACTGTTCGATCTGCGGAATGAATCGAGTCGCTGTTGAGAAGTTGCCGGGATATCGAACACCGAAGTCGGCGGGCGAAGTGCTCGCCGTGCCTCGCGAAGCAGTTCTGCAAACGGGCGAACGATCGCTCGTGTATGTCGAATTGCGACCGGGCACGTATTCGTCGGCGGAGATCGACGTCGGCCCGCTGGCGGAGGATGACGAGGGGCACGAGTTCTATCCCGTACTGTCGGGAATCCGCGCGGGAGCGCGCGTCGTGGTGCGAGGAAATTTCGCGATCGACAGTCAGATGCAGATATCCGGCAGGCAGAGTCTGTTCAATCGACCGCGATCGGAATCGGAGAATGGAGGATCGCAATCCGCTTCCGGGGAAGCCGCCGCGTCGGATGACGCGTTGAACCCAGGGAAAGCCCGTCGTGAAACTGCACAGCCGATCTGCCCGGTCATGGGCAACGAAGTCGATCCGGAGGTTTTTGCGGACGTGCACGGGATTCGCGTGTATTTTTGCTGCCCGCCGTGCATCAAGCGATTCGTTGACGATCCGGAGAAGTATTTTCCGAAGCTTCCTGCGCCGTTGGCTGCGAAGATCCGGGCCGGGATGAAGCGAGGCGGCGATCATGGTTAATGGGTTGATCCGATTCGCGTTGCGCAGCCCGTTTCTCGTCTTTGTTTTGGCCTGCGCGTTGATCGTCCTGGGATGGCGTGCATTTCAAGAGAACCCGAAAGACGCGATTCCGGATATCGGCGAGAACCAGGCGATTGTCTTCAGTGAATGGATGGGGCGCAGCCCGAAGGACGTCGACGAACAAGTCACGTATCCGCTGACTGTCGCGCTTCAGGGCGTGCCCGGCGTGCGCGAAGTGCGAGCCACGAGCGGCTTCGGCTGGTCGATCGTCTATATCATTTTTAAAGACGACATCGAATTCTATTGGGCACGGAGTCGCGTGCTTGAACGATTGAACGTCGCACAGGCGGGGCTTCCGGCGGGCGTGACGCCGACACTCGGCCCAGACGCAACGGCGCTCGGACAGATTTACTGGTACACGATCGACAACGGATGGTATTGCAATTCGCATCCCGGCCTGCGCTTTGACTCGGACGGGACATTGTCGCA
>JAJDEC010000514.1 GCA_029259995.1 Phycisphaerae bacterium | reverse complement strand
GATCTACTTATCGAATCCGAACGGCATGTCACTGGAGCAGGCGGAATTGGCGATTCGCGACGGGATCATGGATTCGCTGCCGCCGGACAAGATGGGGATGGTATTCACGGCCGCGAAGCGCGATGCGTTGAAGGCAGGCGCGGGAAGCACGGACTTCAGCGGACTGTTCATCGCATTCAGCTTTTTCGTTATTCTCGCTGCCGCCATTCTTGTGGCACTAAGCTTTCGGCTGGCGACGGAGCGGCGTTCGGCGCAGGTTGGGCTGCTGATGGCGATCGGATTCACGCGGCGTGACGTGGGACGCGTGTTTCTCGGCGAGGGCGCGATTGTGGCGGGGCTCGGGGCAATCCTGGGATTGCCGACGGGCGTTGGCTATGCGTGGCTCATGCTGACGGGGCTGCGGACCTGGTGGTCGAATGCCGTGAACGCGCCGTTTCTTACGCTGCACGTGACGCCGATGAGTCTCACGATCGGATTCGTCGGCGGATTCTTCGTGGCAATGTTCAGCGTCTGGATCGCGTTGCGCGGGATGATGACGAAGTCGCCTCGCGGATTGCTGGCGGGGGCGTTGCGTGACGATGCATCCGGGCAGGCGGGAAAACAGCGTGGCGCGCGTCTGACGTTCGTTCTGTCACTATTGATCGGCATCGGCGCCACGATCGCGGCATTGGGTTCGGATTCCGTTCCTCGCGTACCGGCGTTCTTTGCGGCGGGCGGGGGATTGCTGCTGGCCGGGCTTGCCGCGATGGCGCTTTGGCTGGGCCGCGCGACGGGCGGCGAAGCGATCTCGGCGGGGGCCGGTGCAATGATGCGGCTCGGCATGCGCAACGCGAAGCGGCAGCGCAGTCGGAGCGTGATGACGACGTCGCTGATTGCGTGCGCGACGTTTGTGGTTGTCGCCGTAGGGGCCAATCGGCATCAGGCCGGGGAGGACGCGCACAAGAAAGGCGGCGGTACGGGCGGCTTCGTGTTAATCGCGAAGTCGTCGACGGCGTTGCCCTTCGATCTGAATTCCGCAGCGGGGGGCGAGCAACTCGGCATATCCGTTGATACTGCAGGGACGTTGGACAAGGCGACAACGATGTCGCTTCGACGGATGCGCGGCGATGATTCTAGCTGCCTGAATCTCTACCAGGTCAAACGGCCCGAGATTCTGGGCGTGTCGAAGGAGTGGATTGGGCGGGGCGGGTTTGCGTTCGCGCAATCGGCAGCGGAGTCGGATGCCGAGCTAGACAATCCGTGGGCGCTCCTGAATCGGACCTATGACGACGGGGCCGTTCCGGCGATCGGCGACATGAATACACTGATGTGGCTGCTCAAACTCGGGATCGGCGATGACATGACAATCGTTGACGAGCGTGGTCAAGACGCAAAGCTGCGGATCGTCGGCATGTTGTCGGGAAGCATTCTGCAGAGCCAGTTGATTGTTGCGGAGGATCGCTTTGTCGAGATGTTCCCGTCGACGAGCGGGTACGGCGTTGTGCTGATCGGGGGAGCGGGCAACGACGCGGACGGGTTGTCGAATGAGGACATCAAGGCGTTGTCGGACGGGCTCGAGAACGACTTGTCGTCGTATGGATTCGATGCAGAGCCGACACTGGATGTGTTGAATCGCTATCGGGCGATCGAGAATACGTACATGTCAGCTTTCCAGGCGTTGGGCGGACTCGGGCTTGCGATCGGCACGATCGGTCTCGCCGCCGTCATGTTGCGTAACGTCGTCGAACGGCGGAGCGAACTGGCGCTTTTGCGTGCACTGGGATATTCGCCGCGAATGCTCGGGACGATGGTGCTGGCGGAGAATGCAGCGCTCCTCGTGATCGGTCTGGGCATCGGCACGATTTCCGCGTTGATCGCGGCGGGACCGAATATCGTGTCGACGGGGGCGCTCGTGGCGTGGGGCTCGTTGTTCGCGACGCTTGCGATCGTGGCGATTGTCGGTTTGTTGTCAGGCGTTTTGGCTGTCAATGCGGCGGTTCGGGCGCCGTTGGTGACAGCGCTGCGAAGCGAATAGCCTGCGCCGAGATTGTCTGTTCGCAATGCTCAGGAGAGGTAGTAGATGAGAACATGCCGACGTTGGGCGTCGGCATGGCACGTTGGTCTACCTGACAACAATGATCGTTCCGGGGGCTGCGCGAAGATGGCTGGCGGCGTTGCCCTGGTTTACGGCGATCTCAAGCATGCCGGTCGAACCGATGACGGCGACGATTTCTCCGGGATTGACGTCGGAGTACGTCGTGTGCAGGTTGCCGATTCGAAGTGGCCCCACGTGGACGTTGAGGCGCTCGAGCGGTGATCGGACGCCCTGAAGATCGGCGGCGCTGATATTGCTGATGACGTTGCCGAAGTGATCGACGTAGAGGACCTGGCCTTCGAGACCGCCGCGTTCGAGGGATTTGGGTCGATCGATATTGAGCAGTTCGAGTTCGCGGGCCGCCGGGCCGACTTTTTCCATCAACATGCCCTGCCAGAGATGACTGGCGACGGGGGCGAAGATGTCCCTGCCATGGAACGTGTTGCTGACGTCGTTCTGGTAGAGCCGCGAGTTTTCGATGACGCGGAGTTCCTCCATTACGAAGTCGCGATGGATGAACGTCATCAGGCCGTTGTCCGGGGCGAGGATTGTCTGGTTGCCATATCGGGCGACGAGCATCCGGCGTTTCGAACCGACGCCGGGGTCGACGATGGCGATGTGAATAGTCCCCGGCGGGAAGTACTCGAAGACTTGCCGAAGAACGAAGGCGCCGTGGACGACATCCTGAGGCTGGATCG
>JAJDEC010000513.1 GCA_029259995.1 Phycisphaerae bacterium | reverse complement strand
GCAACCCCGTTATGAGCCAAGAAAAGCGGCCGATCGCGAATTCGCGATCGGCCGCAGTTTGTATTGGGCCGAAAAAGTCGAAATGTTGCTTACGCCATCGCAGTTGACGCCGGCATGCGGCTCGCCGCTTCCGCTTCAATTACCTGCGTATGCGTCTGCTTCTCTTCACCCAGTCGCACGAGTCGTGCCGAATTGAATACGACGACGAAACTCGACAGCGCGTGGGCGATCGCCGCTGTGATCGGCGAGACGATGTTGAAGGCGCCGAGCGTCATCATCACGACGACGAACAGGACGCCGAAGACCAGATTCTGTATCACGACGGCGCGCGTCGCACGACTGAGTTTGACGAGGAACGGAATACGCGTCAGGTCGTTGTTGAGCAGTGCGATCGACGCGGATTTGATCGCGACGTCACTGCCGGCGGCGCCCATGGCCATGCCCAGATCACCCGCCGCCAGGGCCGGCGCATCGTTGACGCCGTCGCCGACAACCATGACGCGATGACCTTGTCGGCGCATGGCCTCGACGAGTTCGAGCTTCTCGTGCGGCAGGCAGTCCGCCTTGAATTCCGTGCAGTTCATTTCCGCGGCAACGCGACGTGCGACGGCCTCGCGATCGCCCGTCAGCATGGCCACGCGATTGATGCCGGCGTCACGCAGTTCCTGAACCGCGGCCTTCGCAGCCGATCGCGTTCGATCTTCAAGACCGACGATACCGAGGATGCGTGTGCCCTGGGCGACGAAGAGCTGGCTCATGCCTTCCATCTGTTTCGAGATGTCGGCGACGGCTGTCGTGTCGACGCCCTTCTCTCGAAGGAAAGTCTCGCGTCCAACGATGATTTGCTGACCTTCTACTGTTGCGAGAACACCCTTGCCGGGGACTTCTTCAAATTTCTCCGGCTTGTTGAAGCTGACATTCGCCTCGCGAGCGACATGCATCAATGCCCTGGCCGCGGGATGGTTGCTGTTCTGCTCGGCCGTTGCCGCCAGCCGCAATAAGTCGGCGCCGTTCACGCCTTCTGCGGGGACGAGCCGCGTGACCGACAATTCGCCAGTCGTGAGTGTTCCCGTCTTATCGAAGATGACGGACGTCAATCGCCCCGCGCTTTCGAGATGGGAGACATCCTTGATGAGAATGCCCAATCGGGCGGCGGCGGAGAGACCGGCGACCATGGCCGTTGGCGTCGCCATGATCAGTGCACACGGGCAACTCACGACGAGCATGGCGATCGCGCGATTCAGGCCGTCGTCGTCCTTTGTAAAGAACAGGACGATACCGGCGAGCATGAGGACGATCGGCGTGTACCAGATGACGTAGCGATCGATCAGCCGCATGATCGGAATCTTGGTGCGTTCGGCGTCAAGGATCAGGTGCTGCACCTGGCCAAGCGTTGTATCGGCGCCCACTTTCGTGACTTCGATTTCCATCGCGCCTGTCAGGTTCGTCGTGCCGCTGAAGACCTGATCGCCTTCCCGCTTGTCGACGGGGAGGGATTCACCCGTGATGTTGGCCTGGTTGACGGTCGATTCGCCGTGGGCGACGCGGCCGTCGGCCGGGATGTTATCACCCGGCATCACACGGACGCGTTGTCCCGGCATCAGGGCCGTGGCGTCGACCGTTTTCTCATTGCCGCCGTCTTCGATGAGTCGCGCCGTCTTGGGCGTCAGTTTGACGAGTTCCTCGATGCTTGCCCGCGCGCCGATGGCCGTGCGGGATTCGATCAGTTCGGAGACGAGCAGGAAGAACGCCACGATGCCCGCCGCGCGATAGTCGCCTGTCGCCAGCGCAAAGGCGATGGCGAGTGCAACCAGTTCATCCATGTGCATGTGGCCGGAAAGCAGATTCCGAAGCGCGTGCCAGATCACCCGGATCGCCAGCAATACGGCGCCGATCATGGCGGCGAAATCGATGTGATCCCCGTAGAGATACGCACCGTCGCGATAAGGACTGAAGAACTGAATGATGTAACTCGCGACGAGGAACACGCCGCCGAGGAGCGTGATGAACAGCCAGAGTGTCGCGGACTTGGCGGCCGATTCCGTGTCGCCGTGCGCATGTTCGTGGAAGTGATCGGAGGCGCTGTGGCTGTGCTCGTGCGCGTGATGATCCGCCTCGCGTTTTTTCAGTCCGATGAGATCGTGAGCCATGATGGTTTTTCCACTCAGGTTCGTGATTGATGTCGCGGCTGGAAGCCGCGTTGTATTCATACTGGCGACGATTCGCCCTTGTGACTTACACTTTCGTGCCGAAGCGACATTTTAGCAGCATGCGCCGACAGCCAGCGTCCGATTATCCGACTTCCCGGGTTTGAAACGACGCCATCCCCAGCGTGAGAACGGCGGCGGCATACACGATGCCGTAGGTAGATGCCTGGAATACATACGACATGGGTATCGTTCGATACTCATTGAGCGCATCGACCATCCAGAAGAACTGGAAGTTCGGGATGATCTTGTAGGCGAACCCGGCCCAGGCGCTCCCCGATTCCGCAATGGGTCGAATGACCTGGTCCGACGCGAGACCGAGACCGATCACGATGACGCATATCAAGAAGGTCGCAATGACGCCGAATCGGGTGGAGGCGGCGACCGCGATGGCCGCGATGAGCATGATCGCGGGAATGACCAGAACCACGGCTCTCAGGACCTCCCAGCCCTGCAAGTCGCGGGATTCCTTGACCAGAAATCGGATCGTCCGTCGCCATTCGACTTTGTTAACGAGATCCAGAAGGTACTGCCCGTCTTCATCGTTGATGGGTCCCTTCCAACCCGATCGAACAAGATGGCCGGAATGCCCTTCCAGGAATTCGTTTCCCGCATCAGGTTTGAACCAGACGATGCCTTTGAACGGATCATCGCCGTCGAGTCCCGCCGGCAGCGCACTGATATCCTGCTCGATCTGATAGTTTCGAACGCTGAAATCGCGATCAATGAAGAGCAACGCAACGGCACTGAGCGTCAATGCCGGAATCAGCATCGTGACGAATGTAGGCAGGAAGCGATCTTCCCGTACGTAGTTTCTGAACGTCGCCGCGATCGCGACAAGCACCGCGACGCCTGGTCCGAAAACAAGGACTGAAATATCCGAGGACTCAGACGCCGTTTGCAGAACCCCATGGCGCATCGCCATAAAGAAGGCGAGACTCGCCAGGTAATGGGCTGCCAGCAACGCGAGCAGGATGCCCGTGTATTTTCCAAGGATGAATGCCTCGCGGCTCACGGGTTTGGCGACGACAGTCAGCGCGGTTCGATCAGAGATCTCCTGATCAATGGAGTTCGACGCACAGAAACAGGCGAGGAAAATCCCCTGCACAAGTAGCGTGGACAGACCGATGTCGCGCAACATCTTGTTGTCGTCATCGAGCGTCCAGCCCGTCATGGATGGCGCCAATGCGAGGCCGCCCAGCGTCACAATGACGATGATCCCGAACACGGGTTGACGCACCGCCTGCAGGAATGAGTTCTTTGCGATAGCTGGAAATTGAATCATGCGTTTGAACGTCGTTGTCGTGCCGGCGCATCAATGCGGGTCACGCATCAGAAAGCCCCGGATTGTCGAAAGATCGACATCATCGGTCAACCCGTGCCCGCCGTGATGCCTTTCCGGCGGCGGAACGTCTGACAAGGTATGACGCCTGCAACAGGGTCTCCGCCTGTCGATCAGCCTTGTGCCGCCGCCACGCTTTTTCGGTTTGCGGACGTCGAAGCGCCGGGGTTGGCAATGGGCGAGTCACACCTACAATGGCGAGGCTTTGTCGGACACGTTACGCGCGAGTCGTGCAGATTGTGTCCGGCGAGTGGATTGTGCGCACGATTCGCGCGTAATGGATCATCACGATCGTCGCCTGATTCAACGCTGTCAGCCACGGATAGCGTGAGCGGGTGATTCAACGAATTCTGCCAATTTGGTTTCGCGACGAACCTCATGAGCAAAAAGACTGCGATTTCAGGCATCGATAAACGCGGCGAGGGCGTCTCCGCCCTTGGCCTCTTCGTCAGTCTCCTCGGCGCGCTGGTCCTTGCGGCCCTCGCCATCTGGGGGAGAAGCAGTACGGCCAGCGTCTGGGCGGTTTCGTTTCAGATGTTTGCCGCGGCCGGCATTTGGATGCTCTGCTGGCTCCATCAGCATCAGCTCCGAATGATGGCGATCGAACGGCTAGAGCTGGACGAGATCGAACGGCAGCGCCAGGAAAAACTTGGCGGCGTCCAGACGATTTTCGAACAGGAAGAGCTTGAGCAGATGGACGCGCTGTCGGCCGGCCGCCGAATGCGGGCGATCGAGCGCATTGTTGTTCCCATCCTCGCTGTCGGCATCTCGATCCTCCTGATCGCGGGCGCCGTCGCCCTGATGCCGTTTCTGACTTTTCTGAGTTTTCCGCCCGTCGCCGAGAGCGAAGGGCTGGCGAAGTATCTGTCCGATCCGAAGAACGCAGACTACGTCAAATATGTCCTGTTCTTCGCCGGCGGTCTCTCGTTCGCGGCGTTCATGATGTCGCGCTACGCCCTCGGCCTGCGACGCGTTGGCGGTTTCGGCGGTCTACGAGCCGGCGGCAATGCCCTGTTCGGATCGGCGATCCTGTGCATCGGTCTCGCCATCACGATGGTGCTGGTCGTCGCGGGTTTTCAGCAGGCGGAATACTGGTACACGATCGTCGTCAGTTTCGTCTTGTTGCTCCTGGCGCTGGAAATCGTGATCAACTTCGTGCTGGACGTCTATCGGCCGCGCGTGGAAGGCGAGGACACGCGACCTTTCTATGACAGCCGGCTGCTGGGCGTTTTCAGTGAGCCTGGCGGCGTGATCGAAAGTGTCGGCAAGTTCGCCGACTATCAGTTCGGCTTCAAAGTCAGTGATACATGGCTCTACAAGCTGTTGAGTTGGCAAATCCCGATTCTCGTCATCATTCTGTTCGCGATCCTTTTCGCCATGTCTTCGGTTGTCGTCGTTCCGCCGGGGCATGAGGCCGTCATCATGCGTTTCGGCGAGCCGCGCGAAAAAACCGCGAAGGCCGGCATGCATTTGACGATGCCCTGGCCGATCGATCGCGCCGAAGTGATTGCCGTCAAGCATATACAAGCGCTCGAATTGGGGCATGAGGCTGAACTGGAGGCCGATGGCGGTCAGGAAGGCGACGACGTCGTGTCCCGGATCAAGCGGCTGTTCATGGAGCGCAAGGCCGAACAGCAGCCCGAGGTCGACTTGGAGCCGGACAAGCCCAGGCGGCGGGAACCGATCCTCTGGACCAAGAAGCACTACGCCCAGGAATACAAGATTGTCGTTGGCGAACGCGTCGCTTCTGTTGGCAAGAACAATCAGTCCGGCGAACTGCCGGTCAACCTGCTCAATGTCGTCATGCCTGTTTATTGGCGCGTGAAGGACGGCGACGACCAGGTCGTGCGTTACTTCCGTCAGTCGCGGGATGCGGAGTCGCTGGTCGAATCGCTCGCCTATCGCGAGTTGACGCATTTTGCCGCGACGGCCGACATCAGGGATCTGCTGGGCGACGGCGGGGCAAAGGCCGCGGCCGTCATCCATGATCGCCTGCAGCACGCATGTGACACGTCGGGCTACGACGGCAAGGGGCTCGGCGTTGAAATCGTCTTTGTCGGTGTCGGCGGCATCCATCCGCCGTCGGACGAGAATGTCGCCAAGGCATACGAAGATGTTGTGGGTGCGACGGAGAAAATGCGTGCCAAGATCATGCAGGCGTCGGCCGACGCCGCAGCGCAGCGAATCTTCGTCGCCGGCATTAACTGGGAAGAACTCTACGATTTGATCCTCGCTGAAGAGGCCGTCCCTGCGGACAACAAGGCGGAAGCCGCCGCCGCAACGGCAAAAGTCGAGACCTTCCTTCGCAGCAAGGCGGGCGGCAGCGCGCGTATGACGGTTTCCGTGGCCGTGCGAGACAGCTATCGCCGTCTGATCGCCGAAAAATCGGGCGCGGAACTGTACGAACAACAGGTCGAGGCGTTCGAATCGGCGCCGTCGACTTACATGCTGCGAACTTATCTCCGAACCATGCAGCGGGCGCTGGAGCCCGTGACCAAGTATGTCATCGCCGTCGAGGACTCGTCGCGCGTGATCTACAATGTGGATCTGAAGCCGCCCTCGGATCTGAGCGTGTTGAACGCCGAGATCGCGGAAGCGGACAAGTCCTACGCAAAAGAAAAGTCGTAATCCGTGTCTGCATGATGCGCGAGTCACGCGTGAGCAGGCGGTTGTAATTAAGGTGTTCAGGTAGCAACCATGACCAAGAATCTGCCGGCAATCATTGTTGCCATCATCGTGTTAGTTGTCATCGCGTGCATGATGTGCGCGTTTCAAGTCGGGTTTACGGAAACTGTCGTTGTGACACGATTCGAACGACCCAAGGATGATCAGCCGAAGGAGCCGGGGCTTCATTTCAAGCTTCCCTGGCCCATCGATCGCGTCCATCGCTACGACACGCGACTTCGCACCTTCGAAACCGAGTTTCGACAGGTCGCCGCCAAGGAAAGTGAACCGCTGATCCTGACGACTTACGCGACATGGCGCATCAAGGACGGCCAGCGATTCCAGGCGACCAAGCTTTCCGAATCGCAAGTGACGTCCAAGATTCGCGGTCTCGTCTCGAACCAGGTGGCGCTGGCCCTCAAGAGATATTCGCTTCGCGAGCTGATCAACGTCAACCCGGCGAATCAGCGGCTCGCGGACCTGGAACGCGACATCCTGATGGGCGTCGCAACAGACGGCGACGGTGTCGATGCCGACTCCGCCACCAGCGTCAAGGAAGCCGCCCTCAAGGACTTCGGCGTCGATGTCATCTCCATCGGCATCAAGCGGCTGGGGCTTGGCGAGGAAGTGACGAAGAATGTCTTCGAACGCATGAAGGCCGAGCGCGACAATGTCGCCAAGCGGCTGGAAGCCGAGGGACTTTCCGAAGCCCTCAAGATTCGAGAAGAGGCGAAGGAAGTCGAAAGCAAGATCAATCTCCGCGCCGATGCCTACGCCAAGAAACTTCGAGGCCAGGGCGAGGCGGAAGCCGCGAAATACTATGTCTACTTCGAGCGCAATCGCGAACTGGCGGATTTCCTCAAGAAGCTTGAGACCGTCGAGGAGATTCTGAAGTCAGGCAAAATGACGCTTGTCATTGACTCCGAAGTCTGGATGCCGTTCGAGATTTTCCGCGGCAAACCGTCCGGTCGCGCCCAGCCCTCGTTGAGCGGCGTACTGAATGATTCGCTGGATAGCGCCGACGCGAAGGCGTCGGATGTCGTTGCGGCGAGCGATGCAAGTTCGGATCCATCATCGGGGGAGGACTAAGTCGATGGCGGATCACGGCGATCACTCGCATTCACACGATATCGAACTGCCGCAGGTCGATCACTTCGACGCGGCGACGACGGAACTGGCCGGCGCGTTGCGCCGAAGTTTCGGCGTTCTGAAACTCGTCATGTTCGTGTTGGTCATCCTGTACATGCTCAGCGGCTGGTTCAGCGTCGAGCGCGGCGAGCGGGCCGTGGTTTATCGATTCGGCGACATTGTCGGCCGTGAGTCGGGCGGCGCCGTCAAGGGCGAAGGATGGTACCTCTCCTGGCCGTTCCCGATCGATCGGCACGTCAAAGTCAGCACGTCGCCGCGCACGCTTCCGGTTTCCTTCATGCTCGAAGTGTCGGACAAGGAGCGTGCGTCCGGCAAGATCACATCGCGATTCGGCCCCCTGTCTCCGGAACGAGATGACTATCTCGTCACGGGAGACGAGAACATCATTCACGGCTCCTTCGAGATTCGTTACGAGATCGACGAGAACGAGATCGTCGACTACCTGCAGAACGTCTACGACATGCCGGCGCCGGAAGTGG
>JAJDEC010000512.1 GCA_029259995.1 Phycisphaerae bacterium | reverse complement strand
GATCGACGATGCCGAGCGCACGGGCTCGAAACGCGTAGTCGCCGGGCAGGAGTGTGCCGTCCGTGTTGACAGTCGGGCAGCAATTTTCCGTCGCGTAGGCGATGAGCTGGCTGGGCGATCCGCCGCTGATGCTGTCGATGCGAAGCTCGACTTCCGAAATGGCGCCGTTGATCTCACCAAACGCGTTGTAGGAACCGGCGACGTTGAAGTCCGTCGGTTCCGTGACCGTGAACAGCACCTCAAAAAAAGCCTCGGTATATCCCATGGCGATGTCGGTTCCCATCGTGCCGCCGGCGGCGTCGGTCGCCACTTCGAGATGAACGCTGTAAACGCCGTTGGCGATATTGCTGTCCTGATAGGATTCGGACGATCCGCCGTGCGTCTGATCCCATGCCGACGATTGAACGATCTCATCGAACACGCCCATCGTCGTCGTTGCGTCAATCTGATGGGGACCGTCAATGACGGGGCCGCCCTGGTTGCGGACGACAATGAACCGCGTGCTGTCGGTTTCAACAACGTCGCCGTTGAGAATCAAGGGAGTCAGAAGAAGTATTAATGATGCGATCAAGAGCGCGCGCGACATGATGAGTCACCTTCCTGGGTGTTCTTGAAGCTGATTGCGATACATCTTGTTCAGATCGCCAGCATTGCGTTGATGAAGTCGCCGACATCTCCGCCATCGCGAAGCGTGTCCTCATTCATGTCGGCACGGTCCTTGTCGCAGTTCGGAAACGCGACGTCGTATCCATCGGGATCCAGCAGCGCCAGAATGAAAGGCTCGATGTCGGCGGCATCAACGGCGCCGCTGCAATCCATGTCTCCGAGCGGATCGGGTTGCGGCACGTCGAGCGTCATCGTGACATTGGTCTGCGCGTTCGAGTCCGTGTACGACATCATGAACGAGTGATCGACGATGGCGAGGCAGCGAGCGATGAATGCGTAGTCGCCGGGCAGCAGCGTCCCGTCGACATTCACGGACGGGCAGCAGTCGTCGTTGGTGAAGGCGATTACCTGGCTTGGTGATCCGCCGCCGAGGCTGTCGATGCGCACTTCGGTTTCCGAGACGGCGCCGTTGATGAATCCGAAGGCATTGTAGGAGCCGGCGACGTTGAAGTCGGTCGCTTCCGACAGTGTAAACTGAACCTCGTAGTAGGCCTCTGCATAGCCCAGGGCGATGTCGTTGCCCATGGTTCCACCGCCGGCATCGGTTCGCACATCGAGCTCAACGCGGTAAATACCGTGTTGTATGTCGCTGTCCTGGTAGGACTGCGAGGAACCGCCGTGGAATCCGATATCGTCCCAGGCGAATGATTCGACGTAGTCGTCAACCAGGCCATAGATGGAGGGGCCGTCGATCTGATACGGGCCATCGACATTCTGGCCCCCCTGGTTACGGCAAACGACGAATCGCGTGCTGCCAAATTCTGTGACGTCCGCCTGGAGCGTTGCCGCCGACATCAACAGCAGAGTCGTCATTCGTTGTACACGCGACATGTGTCGAGTCCTTTTATTCCTGTCGTCGATCTGAATTCGCCAAGAGTGGAATTCAAGGCGTCAAGACGGCGGCCGCGAAAGTCGCGATATCATCGCCGTTGAGTATCAGGTCCTGATTCATGTCCGCGAGATTCTTGTCGCAATCGGGATAGGCTGCGTCGTACCCGTCCGGATCGAGCATTGCCTGAACGAACGGGCCGACATCACCTGCATCGACGTCGCCGCTGCAATCCAGATCGCCGAGTATCGGCTCGGGAGCGCTGTCGAATGTCATCATGAACTGTGCATCCGCCATGGCGCTGCCCGGTGTGTCTTCAAAAACCCGCGACACAAGCGCGAAGGTCCGAACGCGGAGTTCGTAGTCGCCCGGCAGCAGCGTGCCGCCCACGTCAAACGTGTCGTTGCCATTCGAAATTCCGACGACGGACAGCGTGGGCGTTCCGCCCGAGATGCTGACGATATCGATGTTGGCGTCGGAGGATTCGCCGTTGATCGCGCCGAGGGCATTCACGCTCCCGGCGATGTTGAAGTCGATCGTGGACGAAACGCTGAACGCGACTTCGTAATAGGATTCGGCATAGCCGTTGAAGACGTCGAAGAAATCGGGATTCGCCGACGCCGAGACGATCAGTGTACCGCTGTAAGCTTGTGGGCTAATGGAGGAATGCTGTTCGGACGTTCCGGTTCCCGTTCCGCCGCCGCCACTCGCGACTTCGTTGTTAAAGTCGTCAAAGTCTCCGTAGATCGACGGTCCGAAGTTCTGCGTGTCGATCATCTGGCTTGCCGCGTCGGGCGCCGAACGCGTGAATCGCTCGCTAGCGGTCTCGACAACTTGTGCATCCGCCGCCGTCGCGAAGAGGATCGTCGTGATCGTTGAAAATAGAGTGATTCGAGTCATTTGCTGTGGCAATTCGTGGTGTGTGGCTCTTCGCCGGACTTTGAGAAGAAATGGCGGGGAGATCGGCGTTTCGGCCCGAGTCGTCTTGGGACGGGCTCGGGCGCGAAACGCTTGTCTCATCTCCGGGTAGTTGTGTTACGCAGCGCGTCGTCGTCGCAGCATGCCGACGCCGCCGAGAACGAGGAGGAGGAGCGAAGACGGCTCCGGCGTCAGCGTCATCGTAAAGTTCGCTGCCGACGTCGACGAGTTGGACTCGGCGTCAAACTCGAAGAAGTAGGAAATGTCGGTCCATGCATGCGCGCGAAGTTCATAGTCGCCGGGAAGAAGCGAGCCCGCTTCGGCGAGGACGGTCGAGGAGTTGCCGCCGATGTAGTTCACGAACGTCTGGGACGGCGTGCCGCCGACGCCGACATTGACGAGGCTGATCTGCAGTACGGAGTCGCCGCCGGCGACGGAGCCGTTTCCGTCAAGCGTGAAGTCGACGGCACCGGTCGTGGTGAAAGCGACTTCGAAGTACGCGTCGGACCGGGCGCTGCCGGATTCGAACGGCTGCGCGGATGCGGAGGCAAAGGCTTCCAGATCGGCGGTGTAAACACCGGGATCGATCGACGACGTCTGCTCGCCGCGCGCATCGCCCGAGCCGCCGCTGTCAGACGCAAAGGCGGTCGTGCTGTCAACGTACGCGCCATAGATTGCCGGGCCGTTGTTCTGATAAGGTCCGTCGCTGCCGCCGGCGCTCGCCGCCAGCGCATAATCGTAGCGTTCGCTACCCGTTTCGATGACGCCCGCATTTGCAAGCGTCGTTGTCATCGCCAATGCGAAAACGCCAATCAGTGCCTTTCGTACCATCTAATCTCTCTCCCTTTACCAGCTTCTTCTGGATTCCCGTTTGACACACTTAATCCTGGCAAGCCATCAGACGGGAATCGGTCCGCGGACTCGCTTTTCACATCGATCGCACTCGGGCGATCAGTTATCACATCGCAAGGAACGAAGATCATTATCACAGAACGCGGAGCGCCTTATCAATCAACCCGCTCATAAGCCCGGATTCGCCCCGAAACCACGCCCGAAAACGGACGCAACGCCTCGCCATGACGGCCTTGCCGGCGTTCGATTCGATCTTCGTTCGGTCATCCCGGATCGGGCTCGAGGTCGTGATGCAACGTCGATCCCATCCGGCAAAGATAGGGGCCATGTCCGGCCGATGTCGGCTTGGAACAGCCACCCCCTCATGCACCTTTATGCGCGATCAGGGGTGTTCTTACTCGGATCAGCAATTTTTTCGGCAACTTCTGCATCAGGCCGGGCGGGCGTCGCGAGCATTCTTCCCGCAATCAGGAATCTCGGTAAGAAATCCCGGAATCCGGCATATAGGTGGTTGAGGCAGGAAATCGCGTCACCTGGCGAGCAACGGCATCGTCCGCGATTCAGCGCCGTGTATCGATCGAATCTTGGAATGAACTCTGGCGACGAGGTACAATCGGGGCATCGACCACTTCGAACTCGCATCATGCGAGGCGGGGGATTCCATCGCATGCTCCAGCCAAAGAGATTTCCGGATACGCGTCCGTCGCTCATCGCCACGCTCGGCGAGGGGCCCGAGGGGCAGAGTGCCTGGCGCGAGTTCTTCTCCCGCTACGGGCCCGCGATTTATCGCGTCGCCCGATTGCGCGGATTGTCGGATGAAGATGCCGACGACATCGTCCAGCAGGTCATGGTCGCGATTTCGTCGCATATCGGCGATTTCAGGTACGACCGGGATCGGGGGCGGTTTCGACATTGGGTCCGGACAATCACGGAGAACAAGATTCGCCAGAACGCGCGTCGTGCTGCGTTGCCTGTCGCTTCGGAAGCGGACGTGTCGGTGTGTGCCGATGACGTTCCGAGCCTTGAGGACATTTGGGAACGAGAATGGCAGTTGCAGGACATTCTCTGGTGCCTGGATCAGGCGTCGGATGATATCTCGCCCCGTCGGATGGAGGCCTTTCGCATGTATGCGATCGATGGCGTCCCTGCGGGGGAAGTCGCAAAGCAGCTCAACATGTCGGTCGGACACGTGTACGTCGTTCGACATCTCGTGCTCAATATGATCCGCAGGCGAATTAACAAGCTGGACGAAGCCGAATAAGCGGCGGGACGACGATGCGATTTCGCGCCGCGTTCCCTATACGAATCCGGATCGGTCGATGAAAAAGCTCCAGACATGCCCTCTTGCGCACGATATCGAGCAGACGTTGCTTTCCGTCGATGACCAGACGAATCTCGACACGATTGCAGTTCACCTGAGCGAATGCGAACCCTGTCGCAAGCTTGCGGAGTCGATCAGCGCCCAGTCGTCGCTGGAGCACGAACTCTGTTGGGCGACCGAAGCGCGGGCCCAGTCGCAGGTTGATGTGCAGGAACCGTTGCGGCGCTTAAGCGAGATCCTCGTTGACTATCAGATCATCGAGGAAATCGGTCGCGGCGGCATGGGAATCGTCTATCGAGCCCGGCAGGCCAAGCTGAATCGACTCGTTGCGATCAAGGTGTTGCCGGCGCTGTTGGGCGTTGTCAGGCCTGAATCGAAAGCGCGATTCCGGCGCGAGGCAGAGCTCGCGGCTGGGCTCGAACATACGAACATCATCGGCGTTTACGATTACGACGAGGTCGACGGCACGCACTATTACGCGATGCAACTCATCGAGGGTCGATCGCTTCGGGACATCCTCGGCGAAATAGAGGAATCGGGAGCCGTCGATGTCGTTCTGGGGGCTTCGTCGCCGTCAGCGTCCCCAACCAAGTCCGCACAATCCGCCGAGTCCATATCACGCACGGCCGATGCGCCAATTGGCGGCGATCATCGAGCGTACTATCGCAAGATTGCCCATTGGATTGCGGAAGTCGCCGACGCATTGCATTACGCCCATGAACATGGCGTGATTCATCGCGATATCAAGCCTTCGAACCTGCTCCTCGCAGCCGACGGCCGGCTCATGATTTCCGATTTCGGGCTGGCGAGGCCCTCGAACACAGATTCCCTGACGGTCAGCAGGTCCATCGTCGGGACGTGTCGATACATGTCGCCGGAGCAACTGGATCCCGCGATCGGCGGCGTCGATCGGCAGATCGATGTCTACGCATTGGGCGCAACGCTCTACGAACTACTCGCATTCCGCCCCATGTTCGGCGGCGAGAGCGATCGGGAAGTGATGAACCAGGTGCTCCAGACGGACGCCGTCCCCCCGAGTCGACACGGCGTCAGCGTACCGAGCGAACTGGAGACGATTTGCCTGAAGGCGGTTGAGAAAAATCGCGCCGCGCGATACGCCACGGCCCGGGATCTCGCCGATGACCTGCGTCGCTGGCTGCTTGGCATGCCGATTCAGGCGAAGAAACTCACGGCCCCGGCCCTTGCGCTCAAGTGGTTGCGCCGAAAGAAGACGCAGACCGCACTCGTCAGCGTGGCCGCCGTTTCGGTTCTGGCCGCGACTTATTTCTATTCGGCCTATTCCGATTCGTCTCAGGAGGCTGCTGCGGCACGGACCGATGCACGATCGCGGCTGGTGCAGTTGCAGTTGAAAGAGGCCCGTGCGCACCTCGACGCCGGCGATTTTTCCGGCGCGTTGGTCGAGATTGACAAGGGCCTGGCACAACAACCCGATGCAATGGAGCTTCAGGCGTTGCAGGCGCAGATCGCGTTTCGCATGGGGCACTGGAAGGAAGCGCGGCGCATCGTGGATGCGATCCTGTATCGCGACCCGAGCAACTGGCGAGCCCACTATATGGCGGGATTCGCCGCAAGCAGGGCGAGTT
>JAJDEC010000511.1 GCA_029259995.1 Phycisphaerae bacterium | reverse complement strand
GATTCTGCCGTCCCGGAAGGACGGCGCGGCGTTGCGAGTCGCCGTCAACCCGGCCCGAAGGACAACGCCGTGAACTGAGCAACCTGCTCGTTGAATTCAACTCGATGAATGTGACGCCAAAGCGCAAATCCGGGGCCGTCCCGCCTGGAGGGCGGATGAAATGCGACAGACACCTCGTTCGTTCGCCCTCCGGGCGGGCGGGCTTATTCAAGGGCATCGTCGCGAATACGAGGCGCGATGCGTTCGTGCAAGCGGGTATCCTGCAGATTTCGTGGGAATAATGTGAGTGTCGGAGGCGTCGATCGAAGGCGGATCACGTCGCCGGCGAATCGCCGACTTTCAGATTGCCCGTCGCAATGTCGGATTTCGAATCCGTGGCCATGTTTTCCTTCGCTGCCGCTGAGCGATCGGGCGTGGCATTCTCGTAGCCGAGAATCTCCGGCCGATACTCGGGCACGATTTCGCAGAGTCGTTCGCGAACATCAACGGCTGCAAGTTCGTCCGCGTCGCCGACGAGCTTTTCCATCAGCGAGCAGATGCGGGCCCAGTCTTCCTTCTTGTTGCGCCAGACATAGATCTTCTCGTGCGTCGTCTTGCCCATGTCTTCGCCAAGGACGCTCAACTCTTCATAAAGCTTTTCGCCGGGGCGGATGCCGCTGATCTTGATCTCGATATCCTCGCCGACCCGCAGACCACTCAGCGTGATCATTTCGCGGGCGAGGTCGACGATCTTCACGGGTTCGCCCATGTCGAGCACAAAGATATCACCGTCGTGGCCCATCGCGCCGGCCTGCAACACGAGCTGCGACGCTTCCGGGATCGTCATGAAATAGCGCGTCATGCGATCGTCGGTCACTGTGACGGGACCGCCGGCGGCGATCTGTTTGCGAAAGATCGGGATCACAGAACCGCTCGAACCGAGGACGTTGCCGAATCGGACCGTGATGAACTGCGTGTCGCTGTCCTGTCGCAATTGCTGGATATACATCTCGGCGACGCGCTTGGTGCAGCCCATGACGGACGTCGGATTCACGGCCTTGTCCGTCGAGATCATCACGAAGCGCGCGACGCCGTGCTGCCGCGCCGCGTCGGAGATGGTTCGTGTTCCGAGGATATTGTTCTTCACGGCCTCGCCGGGATTGATCTCCATCATGGGAACGTGCTTGTGCGCTGCCGCGTGGAAGATTGTCGCCGGTTTCTCGATCGCCAGAACCTGATCCACGCGCCGTGCATCGCAGATGTCGGCAACATAGACGCCCCGCGGTACGTTCGGGAATCGCCGCTCCATTTCGCGATCGATTTCGAACAGGTTGTTCTCCGCCTGTTCGAGCAGGACAAGCCGGGACGGTTCGAACTTGGCAATCTGTCGGCAGAGTTCGGAGCCGATCGATCCGCCGGCGCCGGTCACGAGAACCGTTTTGCCGTGAATGTGTGCTCGAATTTTCTGTTCGTCGAGCTTGACCTGTTCGCGGCCGAGCAGATCACGGATATCGACGTCGCGAATCTGGGAGACCGTGACTTTGCCTTCGATGACGGCCTCCATCGCCGGGATGGTTCGGAAGCGAACATTCAGCCCGCCACAGGCTTCGACGACGTCGCGCAGAACGCGCTGTCGTGCGTTGGGCAAGGCGAGGAGGAATTCGTCGATTTCCAGTTGCTCGCAGAATCGGGCGGCGTCTTTCAGAGGGCCGAGGACGGACACGTCGTGGATCCGCATGCCCTGTTTGGACGGGTTGTCGTCCAGGAATCCGAGGACGCGATAGCGGGCGCCCTTCATTCGATTGATTTCGCGCAGCAGGGCTTCGCCCGTATCGCCGGCGCCGAGGATCAGGCACTGGCGAATTCCCTCGGTATCACTGTGGCCGAGTTCCTCGTGATAAAGTCGAACCACAAGTCGGGCGCCGCACACGAACGCAATCGTCGTTCCCCAGTCGATCAGAAAGACAGACTTCGGGAATTGCGGTCGCGTGTTCAGGAATTCCGGATAGAAATTCACAAAGAGGTAAAACGCGAGAATGAAGAAGAACGCACTGATATGCGTCGCCATCATGATGGACATCATGTCGCGCATACCGACGTAGCGCCATGTGCCGCGAAACTGTTGCATGCGCCAGAAAACGACCATCTTGATGCCGACGACGAGCGGAAGCAGCGGCAGAAGGAATGGGACGAGCCAGCGATCGAAACTCTTGAAATTGTGATAGATACCGAACGCGGCGAAGAACGCGGCAGCGAACAGGCCGGCGTGCGCCACGGCCGACAACACGCCGCGATAACGGCGGAATGCCGGTTGCGCAGCGTAATCCAGTGTTTTGACCCCTTTGCTCATTGCCTCGTCACGTTGAATGTTGATGTCGCTGTGTCGGCGACATGATGGATGCGTGCACGCCGATCATGACTTGCCGGCACCTCGTGTTGATTCGAGTCTCTCCGCCAGCAGGTTCAAATAGTGCTCCGCGATCTCGACGCTCGTTTCCGACAAGGGCTCGGCGAGCTCCTTTCCGGCCGCCTCGGCGTCTTTCGACACTTGTTTGAGCCGGATCTTCAGTTCCCGGACGGCCTTGTTTGCCGCCGTATGTGCCGAGCGTACGTCGCCGTTGAGAAACGCAACATACGATTGGAACAAGCTGATTTTTGGGTTCGAATCAAGTTGGCCTGCCATCCCGTTGACTTGATCGACCAGGCGCCGCCATTTGTCGCTCCCGGCGAAGAAGGACTTCGGATCGAGGTATAGCGATTCGAGCGTGTCGCCGCGCTTCAGGCCCAGCTCAAGATTGATCAGCGCTGTGTTGAATTCGTTTGTATGAAACGCCACGATCGCCGCGGCCAGGTATCCGCGCGGCTGATCGATTTCGATCTGAATGACCAGCTCGGCGCAGTTTCGTGATTCGGAGATCAGCAGGCTCCGCTTCCTTCCATCTTTGGTTTCAAGCGACTCTTGAAAACTGGCCGCACAGGTTTCGAAGTAAGCGTCCGACTTCAACCGGAGTTGGTTCTCAAGTCCGTCGGCCGGGCCGAGGGATTCCGCCGGTTCGGCCAGCGCCAGCGTGGCAGTTGAGCGATCACGCCGCATGGCCGCCAGGACTTCCTCCGTTGACCAGGCGTATTGCGAGATGTCGTTGTTGTCCGTCAATTGCGGCAGGTCGACCGCAGAGCGGGCGATCTCCGAGTCGATCTCGAACAATCGATATCCGCGGAGCCAACGTCCGGCCCTGTCCGTCGGGCCCTGGAAGCTCCGAAGCAGACCGAATTGCGAGTTCATAATCAGCGGCCGCGTGTGCAGCGCGCCCATGTGCGAGTTGCTTCGCCCAAAGAGCAGGGATTGCCCGTGCAGACGCTTGAGGTACATGTCCGAAAGTCCACGATTCGTCATGAATTGCGATGCCCTGCGGCTGTACTCGTCATTCCCCCCACGGGCATTCCGCAATCCGAGTTGCGCGTGGACCGACGCCGGAAGGATGATCACGATCAGCAGGAGCAGGGGTGGTATTTTTAGCATTCGAACGAGGCTCATTGGAGATCGCTCCAACTATTTGGACGAAAACACGTTATCGTATCGGCATGGAATCAGTGTGGCAATATTCCCAAATCGTGAATCAGCCGCGCATCCGAAGCGCAATCGATGCGCAAAGGTCTGATATATGATAGGCCCACGGAGTGTCCCAGGCGTATGGCGCGCATCTCGCTCCTGACAATTTCGCTGGCCGCCAAGTGTCGGCTGTTGTTCGGGCTCGCCGTGGTCATCATCATCACGGCGGCTTTGTTCGTACCATGGCTCCGAATGCGGGATCTGGTTCACGAGAACAACATCCAGCACACGTGCCTGATGGGTAAGCTCGCCGCGGCCCGTGTGGACCTCGGTTCCGGCAATTGGGCGCTCAAGCAACGGGCGCTGGAACAATGGTGGCCCAAAGGGGCCGTGGAGCACGGTCTCATCGGGCCGACGCCCAGGTTGATTTCGATTCCCGACCCGCTCCATCCGTCGCCGCCCGGCGATTCCGACGAATACCTCAAGAACGCAATCACGCTGCTCGCGCAGGATCGAACCCTCGACGCAGCGCCCACCACTTGGCGCCATGAAGGCGGTGCAATTGTTTATCGGACCGTTTTGCCGATTCGATCGCGAGGCGGCGCCGTGCCCGTCGGCACGCTGCGCGGCGTGGTTGGTGTCGAATACCCCGCCGTTCGTGCAAATGCTGCGCTGTTGATCAACTTTGGCCTCTGTCTCATGGCAGGCGCCCTCGCAGGGATTCTGGCCGTCCTGGTGTTTTATCTCATCACGAATCGGCTGATTCTGTCGCCGGTACTGGAACTGACGCGCGTCGCGGAATCCGTTTCGCGCGGGGATCACGAGGTGCGCGCGCAGATTGCGACGGGCGACGAATATGAGGAGCTCTCTCGCGCCTTTAACGCGATGCTGACGCATTTGCAGTCATCTGAAAATGATCTGCGGCGCATCAACAAGAGTCTTGATACCCGACTCGAACAACTCGCCGAACGGAACGTCGAATTGTTCGAAGCGAACAAGATGAAGAGTCAATTCCTTTCCAACGTCAGCCACGAGTTAAGGACGCCGCTCGCCTCGATCATCGGATTCGCAGAGTTGCTTCGAGAGTCCGCGAGCGACGAAGGCGGGCGACAGTTTCGATATGCCGAGAACATCATGTCGAGCGGACGAATGTTGCTTGGGCTGATCAACGATCTGCTCGATCTTGCGAAAATCGAGGCCGGAAAACTCGAATTGCACGTCACGGTTGTACAACTCAAAGACATGTTGGAGAATCTGATCGACTTCGTCAGACCGCTCGCCAACAAGAAGAGCCTCCAGCTGTCTGCCAGGGTTCCCGAGGATGTGCCCCAGATTGAATCGGACGCGGGGCGAATTCAGCAGATTCTCTACAACCTTCTTTCGAACGCCATCAAGTTCACGCCCGAAGGCGGACGCCTCGACATGGCACTCGAAGCGCTCGGCGACGATCGCATCGCCATTCACGTGAGTGATACGGGAATCGGCATTCCTGCGGAGAAAATCGAGAGCGTGTTCGAGACATTCCGGCAGCTCGACGGATCCGTGACGCGCGAATACGGCGGCACGGGACTCGGCCTTGCCATCAGTCGCGATCTCGCCCGACTCCTCGGGGGAACGCTGACTGTGGCGAGCGAGCTGGGCAAGGGGTCGACGTTTACCGTGATCCTGCCGATCGCGCCGCCCGAAGAGACGAGCGTTTCACTCGCGCGCGGCATCAATCTCACATAGGCGGTGCACGCGTGGCCAGATCAAACTCGCAACCTGACGCCGACGCAGTGAACCCGACGTGCGCCGATGCATCGTCCGCGCGTCGCCCGCCGCGCCGCGGCCGAAGACTGATCGTTCTGTTGCTCTCGTTGTTCGTTGGTGCGTCGTTGATTGAGGTGGGATTCCGATGCTGGGGGCCGCAGCCCCTCAGTCCGCGCCGAATCGAGCCCGGCGTCCCGTTTCGTGTCATGTCGGGCGGTCGTCTCGAGTACCTTCCGAATTCGAATTTCGCATCCATCTACGATCCGGCGGGGGACGCGCGCGGTTATTTCGGCGAGTCCGGGCGGATTGACTATTCGATCAACACCTACGGATTCCGCGGTCCTGCGCCGGAGATGTCGAAGACGGAAGGCGTCGTGCGCATCGCCTGCCTGGGGGATTCATTCACGTTCGGGGAGGGCGTTCGTTATGAGGACGCCTGGCCGGCCGTCCTTGGCACGGAACTGACGAGCATTCCGCTTGAAGGTTACAACGGTGCCGAGTCGTTGAATGCCGGCATACAAGGCAACGGTCTGCTTGATTACCTGATGTGGTACGGCACGCGTATCGAGCCGTTGGATCCGGATATCGTCGTGCTTTGTTTTTTCATGAACGACTTGATGGAGACGAAAGAGACGATTCAGATCAACGATCAGATGCATCGCGAGGCGGCGATGACCGGACTCGGCAGGTACTCGGCCGTCATGGCGTTCTTCGAGCAGCGCCGTCGGGCCGAGCAACTTCAGGCGTCGCTTTTTCAGTCTGTTCGCAAGAGCTTTAACGACGAGGGGCGCGAGACGCTGCGAGAGGCGCTCTCCGGACTCGAAGACTACTCCAACGAACGGGGATTCAGGCTTCTTGTCGTTGTCTTCCCAATGCTCTGGGGGCTCGACAGCGACTACCCGCTCGTCGATCAGCACGACATCGTCAACGACGCATGCACTCGGGCCGGTGTCGAACACGTTGACCTGCTCAACGTGTTCCAAGGTGATCGCGCCGAATCCTTGTGGGTACATCCGACCGATCAACATCCCAATGAGATCGCACATCGCCGCGCGGCGCAGGCGATCGCGGAACGCCTGCGTCAGCCCAGAGAATAGACTGACGTTGCTTCGCTTCTTGTGTCCATACAAAGTGGATCGGCGCGTTCAGCACACTGTGGATGCGGCGCAGAAGTTGCGGCGCAACAATGTGCCGGCCGATATCAGCGCGGCGTCGTGGAGAAAGTGCGAAATTTGCCGTGTATATTTTTGGAGTGCGTACCTATCACATCATAGGCGCGCCGTTTGTAAGGAGGCGGACCTTTATCGGATCGAATTGTGGCGCGACGGATTCTTGGATCCCAGTGTTGATATGTCCGCCATGCGAGCCGATTGGGTGGTATATAATTGAGTCAGTGTTTGTGAACTGAAAAAGGAGTTCTGGTGATGGCATCCTACGACCTACGACGCATTCTCGCGGGTTGGGATTATGAGCCCGGCCAGATCACTGTTCGCAAAATCTCCGGCGACGACGGCAGCGTCAAGATTCAGATGCGGCTCGATCTGGGCCTGCTTCAGATGGAATCCAAGGGCCGCCCCGACGGTCGACGGCCCTTCGGAGAAGACTCGCTCCTCGACTATCACGAAAAGCGACTCGCGCAGTACAAAGAGCGCAACGGAACCGATCTCGGATTCGAACTGCTGCCCGAAGAATGCCAGATGCTGCGGGAAGAGACCGTGCAGTACTACCATCGATATCTCGCCGAGTTCGTTCTGGAAGACTTCCAGTCCGTCGAGCGCGACACGGCTCGCAACCTGCGCGTTCTCGACATCGTGGAGCGGTTTGGTCGCGAGGAACACGATCGAAGCGCTTTGGAACAATACCGACCTTATCTCATCATGATGAACACGCGCGCCCAGGTGCACGTGGCGCTTCGGCAGGGGCGGTTCAAGACGGCCCTGGCCCGCGTAGAGGCCGGTCTGTCCCGCATCCACGACATCCTCTCGGATGCGGGTATCGAAGAAGGGATCGACGAATCGACGGAAGCGGGAATCCTGATGTCGCTTCAGCGGGAGATCCGGGCCCGAATGCCCGCCGATCCCATCCAGAAACTCGAATCCGAGCTCGATAAGGCCGTCGACGAAGAACGCTACGAGGATGCGGCCGTGCTTCGAGAGCGAATCGAGGCGATGCGGTCCAAGTCGTCGGCAAGCGCCAAACGTCGCCGCAAATAAGTCGCCAATTCACATTGTTGTTGTGAACCCGATTCGGGGCGACAATCGCGCTTCTGAAGACGGGAGCGCGCAATGTCTGATTCGAAAACAACACTGGCAGATCTGAAACAACTCGTTCAGGCGTTCGTGGATGAGCGTGACTGGCGGCAATTCCACACGCCCAAGAATCTGGCGATGTCGATTGCGATCGAGGCCGCCGAACTCATGGAGCACTTCCAATGGGTCGCCTCGCCGCAGCGCGAGGATGAGGTAGAGACGCAGGATCGGGAGGCCATCGCCGAAGAGCTGTCCGACGTGATCTGTTACGCGCTGTCCTTCGCGAACTCGATGGGAATCGACGTGTCAGACGCGTTGCGCGACAAGCTCGAGAAGAACGCGATCAAGTACCCGGCCGACGCCTTTCGCGGTCGGTTCCGATAGCCGGCGATTGATGCGATTCTGGTGCGTTCCATTCCAGTGCGGAGCACGCCGAATCCGGCCGAAATTCGCGCGGTATGAAAGAAATTCGCCTGCGGGTTTGCTTAGATTAGATGCCCCCGCCCATTGCTTGACGCACGCAACACAGCGGCTTAGGGTTGATGGCTCGCCTCGGCTCCGAAGGGTGTTGTCAGTACGCCCACGGGGCTTTTTTTGATTCGAGAGAAATGCGACCCACACGATTTGAAATCTTTGTCCTGCTGGTGGTCCTGGGACTGACCGCCTATGTGGCGATTCCCGAATGGCGAGAGAGCCGCGCACGGGCGATGCAGGCGACGTGTATGTCAAACCTTCGCGCCATCGGCGTCGGTCTGTCGGGTTATCTGGAAGCCAACGATTCGACATGGCCTTCCGTGGACAAGCTGCTGACTTTCAGTCGGCGGGAACCGCCATGGCCGACATTGCGCGTCGTGCTGGAGTCCTACGTTCAGGGGGACGCCGTGTTTCGATGTCCCGCGGATTCGCGACAGATCGACGATGAGGGGTTGCGCTCGAAGTTCGGATCGGACTCAACCTGGTTCGCGACGGAAGGATTGAGTTATGAATGGCTCGGGGGCGATGCCTACGGCGGCCATCGAGTCGGCGAGGAGAAACTCTCACGACTCGCAGGGCTCGGAAAAGGTCGCGCGGATCAGGATTTGTTAAGAGATTTTGAGGCGTTTCATGACGGGCTGGGCGGCAGCAACACGCTGTTTGCCGATTTTGAGGCCCGCCCCGGATATTCGATCGCGGAGTAGTCGCGTGAATCGCACTGCGGATCGGCGTTGAATTACGATGTCGGCCGGAGCGAGAAAAGTGAGTGACGCAAATGATGGTTGAAGAGATCAACGCAAGCGTGAAGAAGAATCGAAACTGGGCCGTGCTCGGCATCGGCGTCGGTATCGTTCTGATCGTGGCCTATTTCGGATTTGAAATGATCATGTCCGTCGAGCGTCCGCCGGTTCAGGGGACGAATCCCAAGGTGATCGTTTCATACATTTCCAATCCGCGCGGATTGGAGAAACTGGCGGAGATTGAGCAACGGCAGTTTCTGGAGGAATGGCAGTCGTATCTGATGTCCGACGCGGAAGCGAAAGACGCGCTGAAAGCGCATCTGAAGGATCTCACGTCGGCGGATCGCAAGGCATTTCTCAATTCGATGTTGATGAAGGTCAAAGGCATCGTCATGGATGATGCGCGCCAGTTCGAACGCATGACGTCGGCGGATCGCAACAAGTTCATGCAGAAGAAGGCCGTGGAATTCGAAAGCCAGAGTGCCTTCATCAAGGAGCTTGCCTTGCTGTTCGGATCCGAAGCGCCTTCGCCTGAGAGATTCCAGAGTTGGGTATTCGAAAAGACGACGCCCAAGGAGCGCGAGATTGCCACGCCCTATCTGGAAGCCGTCCACAATGTCATCGATCAGTTGCGCACACAGCGCCGCAATCAATCGGTCGCCGCCAATCCCTGACGATCCGACGTTCGCCGCTATCGCAGCGGCGCCTTCCCCCAGATGCGCCGAGCCATCGCAATCTGCCCCGCATGAAAAGTCTCATGCATGGCGGCCATCGACAAGGCGCCGGCCTTCGTCGCGAACATCGGATGCGGATCCGATCCCGCGGCCGCATCCAGGTCCGCGTCGGACATATTGCGTGCCGTTTCAAGCACCTCTTCCTGCGTTTTGTCGAACAGCGTCTTGATTTCCGGAATCGACGGGTATCTGCCAGCATCCGCATGGGGCGTGGACCCCCGACCGAACGTGTCACGCAGCGCCGGATCGATGCACGCTTCGATCGGCTTGTCCAGGCAGCGATTGTGAATCAGGGCGATCTGCGAGACCGCAAGATGGCCGAGCTGCCACGCAATGTGCCCAACGCCCGGCGCGGGCATGTCGAACCACTTGCTCTCGTCGATGTCAGCAATCAGGCTGCTTGTCCACCCGCGGGCCTTGATCAGTCGATCCGCAAGAAAATCCTGCATTCGCATAAGTCGAGCTCCATTGAAATCCAGTGTCGTTTCAGCGCCGGCGCTGCCGCATTCGTCGCTGGTATCCTACGTTGAAATGCAGAAAGATTCATTGAATGTGGCACGGGCCTCCGGCCTGTAACGAACCGGCGAGTCGCCGGTTCCAGAGAATGAATCGTTCTTCCTGCCCACATCGCCGAACGGGCCGAAAATTCATCGCCGACGGACGAGCCGAATTCGCGGTAGAATCCAATCCCATGTGGTGGCAATACCTCGTTGTGGCAATCGTCGTCGGCGCGTGTGTCGCGTTTCTGGTTCGCGGTGTGATTCGCGTCCTCCTCGGCAAGGGCGGCTCCGCGTGCGGCAATTGTCAGTGCAGTCCGACGACGGACGCCAACAGGCCGCGGCTCGGCAAGCGACATGAGATTCAGCAAGTGCGAATCGATCGCGGTGGCCAGAAGACGGGAGCGTGATTTCCGATGCAGACGCCAAGCGTGTACTTGAAAGGAAAGACGGCGATCGTAACCGGCGGCGGTCGAGGGATCGGTCGCGCCATTGCGAAGCGATTCAGCGCTGCGGGGGCGAATGTCGTCGTCGCCGCCAGAACCCTGGATGACCTGCACGACACGCGCTTGATGATAGAGCGCGACGGAGGAACTGTTCTCGTCGTGCCGTGTGATGTTTCCGAAGTTTCGGACGTCGAGAAACTCATCGAAGAAACGATGCAGTCATACGGCCGGATCGATGTCCTCGTGAACAACGCCGGAACGGCGCCGCTCGCGACAATCGATGAGATGGAGCCGAATCTGTTCGACAAGATCGTGAAGTCGAACATTCGATCCGTGTATCTCTGTTCGCGCGGCGTGTGGCATCACATGGTCGAAAGCGGAGGCGGCGTCATTATCAACACCTCTTCCGTCGCTGCGTATGACGCGTTTCCGGGGTTTGCCGCCTACGGCGCGGCGAAGGCCTTCGTCGTTGCGTACACGAAGTCTTTGGCGAAAGAGGGGGCGGACGTGGGGATTCGCGTGTACGGCATCTCACCTGGCGCGGTCGAAACGGACATGCTTCGAGGCGCGTTTCCAGACTTTCCGGCGGAAATGACGCTGGCGACGGACGATATCGCCGCCATGTTCGAATCGCTGTTGTCGCCGTCGTTCAAGTACAGCAGCGGTCAAACCATCATCGTTTCCAAGTCGCTCTAAGTACGTAATGGGACGCATTCATTGCGTGAACCGGCCAATCGCCGGTTCGTTACGGGCGATCGCCCCGTGACGGATTCCATGAATCATTCTGCGATTCAACTTAGTGTTGTGCTTCGCTCACAATCGTGTGCTTTCGAATGCGGGGAGTGCGGGCGTCCCGCCCGCCTGTCGATGCACTTTGTGTT
>JAJDEC010000052.1 GCA_029259995.1 Phycisphaerae bacterium | reverse complement strand
AGTCTCCGTCAAGGGCAAGGACAAGTGTGAGCTCTATCAATACCTCACGAACAAGAAGGCGGATCACAAGCACGGCGGCGAGATCAAGTGGAACTTCTCCAAGTTCGTCATCGATCGAAACGGACAGATCGCCGATCGCTTCTCCCCCATGACGACACCCGAAAGCAAGAAATTCGTTGCCGCGATCGAAGCTCAGCTGAAGACCGCGATTCCGGAAGACTCACCGCTCGCAAAGCAGCGCAAGGAAGCGAAGAAGGACAAGCCTGCACCGAATCCGGCGCCCTGACAGGAATTGCCGACTCTACTATGACGATCGGCCGGGAAAACCTGCCGCGTTATGCGATAAGTGACTTCCCGGAAACGCACAGTGCCCGTACGCGGCAAATCGGATTCACGCTATACTGCGTCGCGTGATAAACCGTGATCCATGGAGACCCACGCCGTATGCGGATTCGTGAACTGCTCTCAACAGGACGCCCGTCATTTTCATTCGAGTTCTTTCCGCCAAAAACGGACGAGGGCCTTGAGTCGTTGCGTGATTCGGTCCGCGCTTTACGCGATCTCGACCCGACGTTTGTATCCGTGACATACGGCGCCGGCGGCAGCACGCGCGATCGAACGATCGAGCTCGTCGCTGAAATCCAGCGACACTACGGACTGACCGCCATGGCGCATCTGACATGCGTCGGCGCCGACCGGGATGAAATCGCACAGGTCCTTGATCGACTTCGGCTCGCGAATGTCACAAATGTTCTCGCGCTTCGCGGCGATCCCCCCAAGGGCGAAACGGCGTTCACAGCACCGAAGGACGGATTCGCGTATGCCAGCGAACTGACATCGTTCATCAAGGAACGCGGGGAATTCTGCGTCGGCGGTGCGTGCTATCCGGAAGGCCATGTGGAATGTGTCGGCGCGTCCGGCAAGCGCGATCTGGATCGCGATCTGGCCAACCTCATTCAGAAAACGGAAAACGGCGCCGAATTCCTGATCAGCCAGTTGTTCTTCGACAACAACGCCTATTTCGACTTTGTGGCCCGCGCTCGTCGCGCCGGCATCGGCATACCGATCATCCCCGGCATCATGCCGATTACCAACGTTGATCAGATCAAACGATTCACGACGATGTGCGGTACGAGCCTGCCGGCGACGCTGATTCGTGAAATGGAAAAATTTCGCGACGATCGCAACGCCGTGCTCTCCCAGGGCGTTGCTTATGCAACGGCGCAATGCTTCGACCTGCTGCAACGCGGCGCCCCCGGCATTCACTTCTACACACTGAACAAGTCGAACGCCACGCGCACCATCCTGACCGCGTTGCGAACAATCTGGCCGCCGGCTATGAGACCGGCCTGATCAACAACAGGTGATCATTGAATCGTTGCGGCGTTCAGGCTGGCGCCATGCAAACGCCCCATCGCTGACCGATCCGACTGCGACATCGTTACCCACCATGAAAATCTTCCTGACAGGCGCAAACGGACTCCTTGGAACCGCGATGGTCCGCGAGCTGGCCAGGCACGACGCCTACTCACTCGTTGCGACGGATCGTGCCGAAGTTGACATCACGAACGCCGACGCAACACACAAGGCGATTGTCGATGCACGCCCCGACTGGGTCATCAACTGCGCCGCATTCACGCGCGTCGACGACTGCGAGACGAACGAAGCACTCGCATGCGACGTGAATGGTGAGGGCGCCGGAAACCTCGCCGCTGCCGCCGCCCACGTCGGCGCCGGCCTGGTCCACATTTCGACCGACTACATCTTCGACGGCACCGCGACATCGCCAATTCCCGTTGACACTATCCCCGGTTCGCCAGAACAGCTCTCCACCTACGGTCGATCCAAACTGCTCGGCGAACAGCGAGTCCGTTCCAACCATCCGAGTCCGACCATCGTCCGCACGGCCTGGCTCTACGGCCACGACGGTCCCTGCTTCCCCAACGCGATCACGAGACTCGCGACTGAAGGCAAACTCAGGAAAGTCGTTCACGATCAACGCGGCTCGCCGACGTTTGCCAACGATCTGGCCGACGGCATCATCCGCCTCATCCATGCCAAGGGAACGGGCAACGTCCATCTCGTCAACGACGGCCAATGCACCTGGTTTGAATTCGCGAACGAGATCCTCCGACTTGCCGGGATCGACTGCCCGATCGAGCCTTGCACGACAGCCGAGTTCCCCAGGCCGGCAAAACGCCCCGCCTATTCCGTCCTCGACCTGTCCCGCTACGAATCCCTGACGACGCATCGACCGCGTTCGTGGCAAGCCGCGATCGCCGCCTACTTCGACGCTGCAACGTAGCGGTGCTTTCAGGGGAGTGCGGGCGTCCCGCCCGCCTGACGAAGGCGATTCGTGCGGGCGAGACGCTCGCACTCCCCGTATTCGAATGCGCCCTCTTGAGCGAGGCACGACACTGGTATTGCCCCTATCGCCAGCCCGACATCGACGGCGCCCGCATCAGCGCCAGCCCAAAGTCGACGACAACCCAGAACGCCGGGATGAAGACGAGCAGCGCCCCAAGCCAGAATCGCCCCCACTCGAATCTTGAGGGCGGACCGTCGGAGATCGTGTCCTCCGAAAGCCCCGCGCCACATTCGGGGCACTTTGAGCTCTCCAGATGCGCGAGATTGTAACCACACGCCATGCAATGCGGCCCCGAGCCGGCGGGCCGCCGACGCGCCGTCATCAGCAGCCAGCCTCCGAGACCCATCATCGCGAGAAACATGGGGAGTTTGACGAATTGCATCATGGGATTCCGACACTCGAAAGGACGTCCTTATCGGCGCTTGACGACGCCCACATCATGGATATTCTACGGGACTCTGAAAATCCGGGGCGTGTACCCAAGTGGCCAAAGGGGACGGGCTGTAAACCCGTTGGCATTGCCTTCGCAGGTTCGAATCCTGCCGCGCCCAGTCGATATCGCCGGAATCAGGTGATCTTGATAGCGAAACCGCGTCCTGCATTGCAGACGCGGTTTTCTTTTTTTGGCCGTCTGGTGCTCGACGTGTACGACTTGAAAGCGCTCGTCCTGCCGACGGATCGCAATTGCGGCATCCAGAGATTCGTCGCTGTCTTCACTGACGCAGCGAAGGCGCCCGTCCACAGCTCTTGGTCGAACCGCCGCCAGCAGCGCAGGCGCTTTGGTTTTTCTGCAGTCATCATCGCCCACTCGCACTCATCAGTCATTCCCGGCGCACGACGATCCACGATGCAATTCGATCATCAATAACGTCCCGCGGTGCCTTGGTCCTGAAATAACGAGCAAGCCAATCATCATGTCGTCCGGTATCAAAACGGGGCATTCCATATCGGGCGAAATACGCTGTCCAGAATTGATCCAGACGATGCGAATTTGATATAGTGGATTGCTCGCACACGGGGGAGACGGCAAATCCACACGCCGTCGCAACAGGGGCTCATTCAGAACGTGGAAGAACAAGCGTCGACGTCGACACCGCGTAATCGGTGCGCGTCGATCTGAGGAAAGAGGACCGCGATGAATCGCAGGATTGGAATTTGCGCATTGGTTTTGACTCTGGGAATGGTATTCGCCGCAACGGATGCAGAGGCAGCGGCGATCGGCCTTGGCACGTATCAGCTGCACAACCATCCGGATGGCGCATCCAATCCGCCCCCCTACGGTTTGCGTCTTGACGAGTTGTACAACCCGACGGGCGGCAACGACATCTTCACATTCAACTTCGATGCCCCGGGTTCGGACATGAAGCTCGAATTTGACGGTTCGACGATTCATATCTTCGGGACAACGCTCGGAGGCCGCGACATCGGCGCCGCGCACGCCGCCGACAACTTCCTCGGCCTGTACGCCATCGACTTCACGTACAGCGTCGGCGTCAAGACTGTTGTCGGTGACGACGACCAAATCGTCGAACCGGGCGCCAACGGCCTCAATACCGGCACGATCACACCACTTGGAATGAGTCATCCGTCCGTCGGCGTCGCCGTCAACCTCGGCGACGTACAGAACGCGGAGAACTACTCATTCCGCCTTGGCGATGAGAACAACGACAACGGCCATCGCGGCTTCAACGGCATTTCCGGTTGGGGATGGCTGAGTGTCAACGGCGATGATCACGCAGGCCAATACGATGACTTCCTGTTTACTGCTGAGTTGATTCCGGAGCCGATGACAGCCGGATTGATGCTCATGGGATTCGGCGTCATCGGATTGCGACGACGTCGATAAGCGCGAGTCGAATCGCGTGAGAATTCCGCGAACTGACCGGATCGCAGGTGACAGACCGAGCGCGAGCGGCAGACGCGACGGAAGTGCAGCGCCTGATTCGCGCGGAGGGTATTCTTCGATCACATCGCCTGCCTTCGATTCCACGCGAGCCCGAATATCGATCACAACCCGGCGAGCCCGCCGGGTTTTTTCGTTTCGAAATCCTGATTCGGGATTCAATCGCTGAACCCGCCTGTTGCGGTGGTGTGATGCGATTATGATCCTGCACAGGATCCCCGTATCGCCGGAGTCGAATCGGATCGATGGACAAGCAATCATCACCCGCCGTACAAGCAGAAGGCCGCAACTTCCCCTGCGAAGGCTGCGGCGCCAATCTGCGCTTTCACATCGGTGCACAATCCCTGAAATGCGAGTTCTGCGCCGCCGTCAAAGTCATCGATCTGGATCCTTCCGCCGCCGTCCGCGAGCAGGACTTTGGCGCCATCCTGGCGCGCGTCGCGAAGTTTCGGACGAACGCCGCCGAGCCTGCGATTCACACGCGGGAAGTCACGTGCGAGAACTGCGGCGGCGGTGTCCAGTTCGTCGGCGCACTCGCCAGCCACGAATGCGCCTATTGCGGAACCGCGATCCAGGTCGATGACGCGTATACGGCCGACGATCGTATCCCTGTC
>JAJDEC010000510.1 GCA_029259995.1 Phycisphaerae bacterium | reverse complement strand
ATACGGTTGACGAGCGCAACGAGGGCGACTTTGCTGGCGTCGCGTTGTTGATGGAACATGCTCTCGCCAAAAAAGGCGCCGCCGAGGGCGACACCGTAGAGACCGCCGGCGAGCTCGTTGTTTCTCCATGCTTCGACGCTGTGTGCGAGGCCGATTTGATGGAGCTGGACATAGGCGTCGATGATCGGCGTCGAAATCCAGGTTCCGTCGGGTCGGGCGGCGCATGCTTCCATGACGTTGCGAAAGACCGAATCGAATCGAATCTCGAACCTGCCGCTTCGAAATGTCTGGGCGAGGGTCTTGCTGATATGCACGGAATCCAAGGGTAGAATGGCCCTTGGATCGGGAGAAAACCAGCCGATCCGGCCGTGGACGCCCATGGGAAAAACGCCCTGGGCGTAGGCGGAAATCAGCAGTTCGGGCGTGAGTTCTGTAAAATTGCTCATGGTTTCGCACTGCTCGCGGACTCTGAAAGGATGTTCTAACATGATCGGGATGAAGACGGTATCCCTAGTCAGGTGTTTCGTGGTCGCTGTCATTTTCGTCGGTGCGGACGTTTCGATCGGGCAAATCGCGCCGGGGCCGGCGGCGACGTCTCGACCTTCGGATCGGGCCGCTTCACGACGCGTGCTTCACTTTCGCGCGACGCTCATGTCGCCGGGCGGGGAGCTTCCGTTCGGGCTCGAGATCGAACCGTCATCGGATGGAACGGCAACGGCCCGGCTGATCAACGGCAGCGAGATCATTGATCTGCCCGACGCACGATTCAGCGAGGACCGGCTTCGGATTGAGATTCGGCACTACGACGCCGTGATTGAAGCCGACGCGGCCGAAATCGGCGGACAGCGCAACGCCATGCGACGCAAATTCGTCGGGACGTGGAAAAAGCGGGCGGACAAGAACGCATGGTCGGAACTGCCCTTCGAGGCCGTCGAGAATATTCCCTATCGGTTTCCGCCGGGACCGCGTGTCGAGGGTGAACTGGCCCGATCACAGTCCATCGAGGGGCGATGGCGGGTGACGTTTGGCAAGAGCGATGATCCTGCGATCGGCGTTTTCAGAACCGTTTCGGATGGCGGCGTTGAGGGGACGTTTCTCACGACGACGGGCGATTATCGATTTCTTGCCGGCGATTATGAATCGGGTCGGCTTCGATTGTCGTCGTTTGACGGTGCGCATGCATTCCTGTTCGACGCACGGTTGGATGAAGCCGATCGCCTGCGGGGAAATTTCTGGTCGCGGGACGCGTGGCACGAAACGTGGGTCGCAGAGCGAGCGCCGGATGCGAAGCTTCCTGACGGCTTTGAATTGTCGGGCGTGCGACGGGATGTTCCCCTGTCTTCATTGAGATTCCGCGGGCTTGACGGCGAGACGCATTCACTGGGCGACGAGGCGTTCCGGGGCAAGGCCCGAATCATCGAAGTGTTCGGAACCTGGTGTCCGAATTGCCACGATGCGGCGACGCTATTGAATGAGCTGCATCAGTCTTACGCGAATCAGGGGTTGTCGATAGTCGGGGTTGCGTTCGAGGCGACGGGGCAATTCGAACGTGATGCGAGGCAGGTCCGTCGCTTTATCGAACGACATGATTTGAAGTACCCCGTGTTGCTGGGGGGGCGGCGTCCGAGGGAGGACAGTGGGAAGGCGTTTCCGCTCCTCGAAAAGATTCGCGCGTATCCGACGACGTTACTGGTCGACGGAGATGGAAACGTGGTCTGCGTGCATTACGGGTTCAGCGGACCGGCAACGGGCGAGGCGTACCTGGAATTGCGAGCAGAATTTGAGAAGCGGATTCGCGAATTGCTGGATGCAAGGCCGGACTCCATCTGACGCTGCGGCGGCGCGATCGTGACTTCTTCGTGCAGTCGGCGGTCTCTCTGTATTTTGAGTTGAGATGGGTATCGTCAGGGCCATTCGATGTTCGGCTGGTTGCGAAATCATGACGAAAGCGTAGTCTGTTGCATGCGTTCCAGGGAATGGAGCGCAGGGTGAGGGGACGCAAATCTCAGGTCCTTTCCGAAGGATCGACAGTAGAACGCGGGGGGCAGTGAAAGGGACTTTTCTGCTCCTCACCTTTTTTTCGACATGCAGAGATCCTTTGATGGCGTTGATACGGTCGCACTGACTACCGGAGGGATTGCGTGGGCGCAAAGATTGAGAATGTCGACGTATGGGTGGGGGATTTGATGAATCGGGCCGAGCGGCTTGCGCGGGTGCTGGAAGCGTTGGCTGCGGCGGGCGCGGAGCTTCAGTTTCTGATTGCGCGTCGAGTTTCGGAACGAACTTCGCGCGTGTATGTCGCGCCGCTCAAGGGGAAAAAGCAGAAGCAGGCGGCGGCCGACGTCGGTCTGGTACCGGCACAGGGAATGTTCGCGCTCAGACTGGTCAGCAGCGATCGGGCGGGCCTGGGGGCTGACATCACGCGATGTGTCGCGGCCGCGGGGATCAACATTCGCGGTGCGTCGGCGGCGACGGTCGGCAAGAAGAACGCGTTCTATCTGGGTTTCAAGACGGACGAGGATCGAAAGGCTGCGGCGAAACTTCTCCGCAAGCAACTCGCCGGGAAACCCAGGAAGTGACGCCGGGCTGCGCTGTGGTGACGTCCGAATTGTCCTTTCCGAAGGATGGTCATCGATACGTGCAGAAGTGAGGGAGTGACGAGCATTGTCGATACGAAGTCCGGGGCAGTTTGCGAGGCAGGTCCTCGGCGGAATCCTTCCGAAGTCACTCTATCTGGCATTGGCGCGGGCCTATGGCCGAAGTGCATCGCGTCGAATGATGGGCGGGGCGGCGTATCGCAGGCTCCAGGCGCTTGCGTCGGCGGATGCCGGTGGCGAAGTGGTGTCGTTTGAGGCGCCCGGACTGGACCATCCGCTCTGGGTGCGGCCGGGCACGACGGACGCGCTGGTCTTCGAAGGGAACATCCTGCGCCAGACATACGGATGCATCCAACCGGCGACGCCGCCGAAGTTGATCATTGATGCGGGCATGAATGTGGGATATGCCAGCGCGTTTCTTCTGCACAAGTTTCCGTCGGCGCGGATCATCGGGCTGGAGCCTGATTCGGGAAACTTCGAGATGGCCGGTCGGAATCTTGCGCCATACGGTGATCGCGTGGATATCCGACGACTTGGGTTGTGGTCGCGGCCGGCGAAACTCAAGGTCAAGATCTGCGAACGCGCGGACGGTATTCAAGTCGCGGAAGCGGCGGACGGGGCGTCCTTTGATTGCGAGGGCGTGGATATCATGACGCTTCTGAATGAAGCCCCGGAGTCACGGCTGGACATCTTCAAGTGTGACATCGAGGGGGCGGAGCGTTACATCTTCGAGGCGGATTGCGATCCGTGGCTGGAGCGAACCGACATCATCGCCATCGAGGTTCACGATCAGGCGTCGCATGACGCAGTCTACGGCTCCGCCGCGAGGCACGGATTCAAATCATATCGACATCGGGAACTCCACGTGTTTCATCGCTAGCGGTTATGCGAAATTCCGGGGTGTTTTGTCCTGCCGTTATCCCATGTTGAGTTCCGGATAATCTCCTCAAAGTCCCGGGACGGGCTGTGAATTCGGTTTTGCATCGGCTCGAAGAGGTTAATATGTCGGCGCATCGGCGAACGGCGGCCCGTGGGGGCGTATCCGATGCTTGCCAGCCCCAATTTTCGGTCGTTTGAATCACGGCCGTCGCATCGAACAGACGAGAACGCGTGAAGAAGCTGCTGATCATCAACAATATACCGACGCCGTACCGGACGTTCATGTTCAAGCGGTTTCACGAACTCGGTCCGACGTATGGATTCGACGTATCCGTTGCCTTCCAGGCGCGGCGCGAGGCCCGGCGCGCGTGGAATCCGGACGACATGGACATGCAGTTTCCGTACTCGATTTCCTCCGGACTGGGGTTCGGCAAGAAGCCCAAGGAATTCTTCAACTACAGGACGGTCAATTCGGACATCATCCGAGAAGTCGCGTCGGGGAAATTCGACTTTGTGTTGATGGCGGCGTTCATGTCGGTGACGAACTGGATCACGTCGCGCGTTTCATCGGGGCGTACGGTCAAGGTGCTCTGGTCGGAAAGCAATCTCCTGTCCACGCGATACATGGGTGCGGGGGTTCGATCGCTGAAGCGAATGTTGCTTCGAGGATATGACATCAATGCGCTGCCGGGTGATCGGGCGCTGGAATACCTTGAAGTGATCGATCCGGAAGCGGCGAAGAAGCCGAAGCTCTGGTTGCCGAACATTGTGGATAGTTCGCTTTTCGTGGAACGAACGGCGGCGCTGCGCAAGCAGCGCGACGAGATTCGACAGAATCTGGGCGTTGCGGATGACGAGGTGCTGATCTTCGGCATCGGCATGATGTTCGAGAAGAAGGGATTTGATCTGGCGATCGAGGCGGCGAAGCGGATCGAGGGGAAGTACAAGATGATCTTCCTCGGCGACGGCCCTCGGCGCGAAGCATGGCTGGAGAATATCAAGTTTTCCGGTCTGGCGGATCGAATTCAATTGCCGGGACAGGCGGATCCACAGGAGGTCGCACGTCACTTTGCGGCGGCCGACTGGTTTTTTCATCCGGCGCGATTTGATCCCTCTCCGCTGGTTGTGATTGAGGCCGCCAACGCCGGCATGCCGCTGGCGATTTCGACGCAGACGGGGAATTCACCGGAAGCGATTGATGACGGGCGAAGCGGCGTGCTGCTCGATTCGACGGGCGTTGACGAGATGGCTGCCGGCATTCGGAAGATGTTGGCGGTTTCGCCTGAAGAACGACGGGCGATGGGCGAGAACGCCGCGCGCGTTGCGCGGGAGAAGTTTGATCCGGACGGCGTTCTGCAACGGTTCTTCGAGGGCCTGCTTGCGTTCGAATCCAATCGTGATCACGGAGCGGTCGCGTGAGTCACGTCGCGGAGGACTCGTTCAAACCGTTGCGCGTCACGCTGCTGGCGCACAACCTGCGAGTGGCGGGCGGGGCCGTTGTCGGGAAAAACCTTCTCAAGGCCATTTCGAAACTCGCACCGGAACATCAATACCAGATTTCGATTCCAGATGATGCTGACTATTGCGACATCGTTTCGACATTCGAATCCTGTGAGCGGATCGTGTTTCGACCACGAGGCGGACCGATTGGTCGGATTCGATACGAACGAAGTCATATTGGCGGAGCGGTACGCAAGTTCAAGCCGGACGTCATGCTTGGCATGGGCGGCGTGGGCATGGATGATCCGCCGTGTCGTCAGGCGTTGCTTGTGCAGGACGCTCACTATTTCTATCCGGCTCGGTTTTACGCAATGGAATCGGCATGGCGCAAGTTGGTGAAGGCGTATCACAAGCGGACACTCGGGCGGCAGTTGAAACGAACGGATCTGGTCTTCTGTCAGACGCCGGTCGCGACGAATCGATTGCGCGAGACGTTCGGATTCCCAGGTCCGATCGAAGTCTGTCCGAACGCCGTGACAACGTTCGCTGAGCGGACGGACGACGTTTCGGCTGCGGCCGATAAGTTGGGCGCTCACGCGTCGCACTTCAAGCTGTTCTATCTGACAAAATACTATCCGCACAAGAATCTCGAAGGCATCGTAGAGATGTTCGATCGATATCAAGACGCCCTGGACGGTGTCGTCGCCGTCATTACAGTTGCCGAGAATCAGCATTCGAAAGCACCGGCGCTGATTGAGTCGATCAAACGCAAGGGCTTGAGCGATCGGATCATCAATGTGGGGCCGTTGCCTCAGGTGGAGCTTGGGGCCTATTACGCGTACTGTGACGCGCTGTTGATGCCGACGTTTCTGGAGTCGTTCAGCGGGACATACCTGGAAGCGATGCACTTTGAAACGCCGATCCTGACGAGCGATCTGGATTTCGCACGAGGTATCTGCGGCGACGCCGCTGTCTATTTCGACCCGTGGGATGTCGGGGCCATGAAGGACGCAGTGCTTCGTCTCAAGAACGATTCGGCGTTGGCAACGGATTTGGTAAACAAGGGGACGGCCCGATTGGCATCGATGTACGCGGGATGGGATACGATCGCGTCGAACCTGATGACATCGCTTGTGGGTTTGGCGCGACGTTAGGGCGTCGTCTCCTTCGAATTGGAAGTAACGAGGATTGATCGCATGGCTTTGTGTCTGGTGACCGGCGGCGCGGGATTCATCGGATCCCATCTTGTACGAGCCTTGCTCGAGCGCGGCCATGCTGTGCGCGTGCTGGATGACTTCAGCTCCGGCAAGTCCGGCAATCTGGCGGACGTGCGCGAAAAGGTCGAATTGATCGAAGGCAGCGTCGCGGATGCGGCGGTTTGCGAGGCGGCGTGCAATGGCGTTGAGTGCGTCTTCCACAAGGCGGCGGCGCCGAGCGTACCTAAGTCGATCGAGGACCCGATCACGAGTCATCAGTCGAACGCGCAGGGCACGTTCAACATGTTGCAGGCGGCGCGGGCGGCGGATGTGCGTCGTTTTGTGTTCGCGGGAAGCAGTGCGGCATATGGCGAGTTGCCGGGCCTGCCGAAGCGCGAGGACATGGGCGTGAGCCCGTTGAGTCCGTACGCCGTCCACAAGGTGATGGGTGAGAACTATTGCAGTGTATTTGCGAAGTGTTACGGGCTGCAGACGATCTCGCTGCGATACTTCAACGTGTTCGGGGATCGACAGGATCCGAAGAGTCAATATGCGGCGGCGATTCCCGCATTTGTGACGACGATTCTGCGCGGCGATGCGCCGACAATCTACGGCGACGGCGAACAGACGCGCGACTTTACGCACATCGACAACGTGATCGAGGCCAACATGTTGGCGATGAATGCGGAAAAGACATCGGGCGAGATCGTCAATATCGCGTGCGGCCGAAGCATCACGGTGAACGAGATCATCGCCGAGATTAACAAGCTGACGGGCAAATCGATCAAGCCGAATTACGTTGCCGAGCGGCCGGGCGATATCAAGCACTCGTGGGCGGATATCTCGTTGTCGGAGCGTGTGCTTGGATTCCGGCCGGTCGTTGATCTGGCTGCGGGGCTTGAACGAGCGATTGACTGGTATCGGGCGAATCCGGCGTAGGCACAGCGCGTTGCGGAATGTGAATTAGAGACGGATATCCATGAGACAAGTGCTTCAGAATCTGCGATCAGGCGAGACGACGTTGGCGGACGTTCCGTGCCCGATGGTGCGGGCCGGCCATCTGCTGATTCAATCGCGCGCGAGCCTGATTTCGGCAGGAACGGAGCGCATGCTCGTTGAATTCGGCAAGGGCGGGCTGATTGCAAAGGCACGGGCGCAACCTGACAAGGTTCGGCAGGTCCTGGACAAGATCAGGACGGACGGCTTGATGCCGACATTG
>JAJDEC010000509.1 GCA_029259995.1 Phycisphaerae bacterium | reverse complement strand
GCTCGGACTGGCCGTCTGTCGAGAAATCATTGAGTCGATCGGCGGTTCGATCGTCGCCGAGAATCGTCCGGGCGTCGGCGCCAGGTTTACAGTTCGCGTGCCTCGACACGAACGCAACGAGACGATCGACCAACGGAAATGATGCGACAACGACCGGGCGGAAGCTGACGGTGTCGATTGCAAGAAGTCATAGGGGGAGGATCATTGATATGGCCGGAACAAATTCTGATTCCAAGACGGGCGTGCAGCAGAAACAGAAAGTCCTGATTGTCGATGACGATCGCATCATCGTCGATTCGCTGTCGGAGCTGCTCGATATCGAGGGTTATGACGTCGTCGGCGCGAACTCCGTCGGGGCCGCCGTCGAGGCGCTCGAACGCGATCGAATCGCGATCGTCATCACAGATGTGAACATGCCCGAGGCCGACGGCTTCGAGTTGCTCAACATCATTCGTGATCGTTATCCGGCCGTCGTACCGATCGTGATCACGGGCTACGGCACGATCGAGTCCGCCGTCGAAGCGATCAAGATGGGCGCCTACGACTACCTGACGAAGCCGATCATCGACGACGAACTCCGTCTCGTCATTCAACGCGCGCTGCAGCAGCAGAACCTCATTCGCGAGAATCACTCGCTCAAGCAGCAGCTCGACCTGCGCTACGGTCTCGACAACGTTGTCGGCCACGACTATCGCATGCTGAAGATTTTCGATCTCGTGGAAACCGTTTCGGACACGAAGACGACCGTGCTGATCACGGGCGAGTCGGGAACGGGCAAGACACTGATTGCACACGCTGTTCATCATCGATCGGATCGCTGCAAGGGCCCGTTCGTCGAAGTCTCGTGTGGCGCGATTCCCGAGGGCCTGCTTGAATCGGAATTGTTCGGACATGCGAAAGGGAGTTTCACCGGCGCGACGGGCGACAAGGACGGCAAGTTCAAGGCGGCCGAGGGCGGAACGATATTTCTCGACGAGATCAACTCCGCGTCGCCGGCATTTCAAGTGAAACTGCTCCGCGTCCTTCAGGACAAGAGCTTCGAACCCGTCGGATCGAACACGACGCTGAAGGCCGATGTTCGCGTGATTCTGGCGTCCAACGTCGATCTCGCGGAGGAAGTGTCGGCGGGGCGATTCCGACAGGACCTGTATTATCGAGTCAATGTCGTCACGATCGCGATGCCGTCGCTTGTCGAACGGCTCGGCGACATTCCCATGCTCGCGCGGCACTTTCTCGAGAAGCATCGCGAAGAGATCGGTCGCGACATCCAGGACTTCACGCCCGAAACGATTAACGCCATGCAGCGCTATTCGTGGCCTGGCAACGTTCGCGAACTGGAGAACGCCGTTGAACGCGCCGTCGTCCTCTGCCGTGAGCGATTCATCACGCCGGCGCAACTGCCGACGCACGTGCTTGAAGACACGCCGCGGGCGATCGCGCCGTCAAGCAGCGAGCAGAGCAACGTCATCGTGATCCCGTCGCAAGTCGTGCCGCTTCGGCAGGCGCTTGAAGATCCGGAAAAGCGGATCATCGAGGCGGCGCTGCGGGCGAACAATTGGAATCGTCAGTCGACTGCCGATGCACTGGATATCAATCGCACGACGCTCTACAAGAAAATGAAACACTACGGTCTCGACGCCGAACCGGCGTATGCGACACATTCGTAACGAGGCGCAGGAACGACGATTCGCGCCGCCGCTCGAAGACGCGCTGTCATCGTGTCGATGAGGGCCGCCAATCAGAGCCGCCGCGTTCTCGCGGCGGGGCAGGCGAATTGTGTTGCAATCTCAATCGCCACGCTGGAGACAGCGAGGCTCTGCATGTGTCGTGATCGAAAATGAATCAGGGGCGGCGCGCAACGCCCGTCCAACAACGCACACGCCAAATCAATATCCGAACTCCCAATCTGCTCCGAGAAATCCTCAACCACGAACGCCCCTTGGGGCTCCGCATCTCGCACGATAGAATCCCATTCAGAGGTGCCGCTTGGCCGAAGAGAACCCCAATCCCGCGAACCCCGACGACGCTGCTGAGCGGAAACCGGCGACGGAGCCGTCGTCCTTTCTCGCCCAACTCGGCGCCGACACCGATGCGCTTCCGCTGGAATTCGCTGACCCGACGGCAATTCCCGAAGCACCGCCCGTCGCTTCCGTCGCCACGCCCATGGCCGTTCCCGTCGCCGTCGCGCCGGCCGCATCGATCGCGCCGCGCGTCATGGGGCTGCAGATGCCTCCGTCGGGACCGCCGATGATCATCGATTCTCCGGTTCGTCTGCGCGGTGCAGTTCGATACCTACTTTCGTACGCCTTGTTCATCGCGACGATGATCGCCGTGATGCTCATCATCATGCTCTACTTCGGCGGGCTTCCGTTCGCGGGGGGCGTTGGATCATTCGGCTTCACGCTTGCGATGATTTTCGTCGTCAGTCTCGTACTGGGCCTTTTTCCGATGTTTCAGCGATGGCGGGCGCGGCGACTTGCGCGGAGGGTCTTCGGCGACGATCCTGCGGCGCCGATTCCCGATATGGTTGGCCGCGTGATGCGACGTCGCCCCTGGTTTTCCGGCCCGACTGTCGCGAACGAACTGGCCGTGCTGCTCGCGGCCGAAAGTCGAACCAATGTGATCCTGCGCATGGCCGGCCGCAAGAATTTCTGGCCCGTGCATCCCACGCAATGGGCGTTCGAACCGCGTCCGCTCGATGAGAGTGATGAGACTTTTCTCGAACTCGCCGACGCGACGGCCGCCGAGAATGCGGAGAATGGTTTCGAATTCACAAGCCCCGACACGCTGCCGCTGCGGCGCATTCGTCGGAATATCCGCATGAAGGGCGGCTATCTGTCGCTGGTGATCTACATTCTCTTGTGGGGAGATTCGGCGTACGACTTCTACAAGATCGGAACGCCGGACATCTGGTTCGCGTTCTTTACGTATCTGCTTGCGAACAAGTTGTTCATGTCGTCGACGGGCGGCGTTGGCGCCGCCGTCTGGTACCTCGTCTCCCAGGGACTGCTGATCGATCTGCGCAAGTCGAAGATCGACATGCCGCACGCCCTCGTGAATCGCACGCTTTGCACACTCAGCGTCTACCAGATCACGAAATACACGTGGACTGTCTTCGTCGCCAGCCCGTGGGCCCAGTTCACGAACACGGCGACAAGTCGCGAAGTGGAAATGCTGTTGCGGACGTGGTGCAGCGATGTACCGCCGCCGAAGGAAGAGATTGTGGCTGCGCTGCTCAGCGATGGGGCGGCATCTGTTGCACAGCCGCGTCTTCCCGCGGCCGAAGCGGGTGCAGAAAGCACGAACGCATAGGCGTATTGACGCGATTTGCGATCTGCCGATCAGTCTCGGAAACGCTGTTTGATCGCATCTATGGCAGTGCCTCAAGAATCCCGATGTGATGGCGTTTGAATGGGCATGCATGTAAATGCATGAAGGATGGCATCGATGCAGCAAGAAATATTGATGGAAGACCTGTACGCCCAGCGCGTAGGACTACCCCTCTGGGGGACGTTGCTGATCTACGGTGTCGGGACGGTCGCCATTTGTGTCGTCAATGGCGTGATCGGCGCGGGAGCGTCGTTCTTCTGGGAAGGCCCTTTGCGATCCGCGTACTACGGTGTCGTGTCTGCCGTTGTCGCGGGTGGTATCAGCCTGTTCGGACTGCTTTTCGTCATTCTGAGCCCCTCTCTTCAGCGTGAGGGACCCATCGTGAAGATGCTCGGCGTGATCCTGATGGCGACGATGATCCTCACGTATGTGCAATCCAAGGAGCCGTCGGCGGCCAACGTGTTCGAATCACTCGTCGGATACCCGCCGGGCGAAGGCGTGACGGAGCTGCGCAGTTTTATCTCGCAGGCGGAGTGGCAGGACTCAACGACAGGCCTTCAATTCCATGTCGATGGCGCGTCGCTTGAGCGACTTGTCAACGCGTGGAATCTCAAGGAAGCGCTGCCGATGACGCGTCGAATATCGACGATCCGCGATCACGCGAGTGGAATTGACCCGATACCGAAGTGGTTTGCGAACGAGTCCGCGTTGGTGAAGATGAAATCGTGGAGTTGGAACGAATCCGGGTCTTGGTTCAACGTGTTCCTGGACATTGACAATAGCGTCGTTTACGTGATCTACAGCGTCATGTAGTTCGACTAAATAACGACACGTTCAGGATTCCGGTTCGTATTGAATTCCGTTTTGGATAGAATTCAACCCGACACTAGACATCTACGCCGAATGCATGGCGGGTTAACGTGTGCAATCACGACGGGGCTGATCAGCGATGACAATCTCCCACATCCGCGAACTCTTTGACTACAACCGCTGGGCCAACGGACTGCTCTTCGACGTTGTCGGCGTCCTGAGCGACGGCGATCTCGATCGCTCCTTCGAGATCGGTCCCGGCACAGTCCGCAAGACGATCCAGCACAGCTACGGCGCCGAGCGCATCTGGTATGAGCGCATCGAAGGATCCGGCTATAGCAACACGCGCGCCTGGGATGAGATCCACAGTGCCGACGATCTTCGGGACGAGTGCGAACTGCTGCACATCGCCCGCGACGCATGGCTCGCTTCGCTGAGCGACGCCGACTTGTCTCGCACTTTCACATACACGCTCAGGAGTAGTGAGGAATGCACGAGCGTGCTCGGCGATATCCTCGTTCACGTCGCCGATCACGGCATTCATCATCGCGCCCAGCTGGCAAACATGACGCGCCACATCGGCGAGCCGTTCATCAACAGCGACTACCTGCATTTCCGGCTCGCGCGGCCCACGCTGCGGCCGCCGAACGCGGAAACGGCGGACTTTCTGCGTAACGCGGGAATGACCGTCGGGGAGGATGTCGAATCGCCGCGACCGCTCAGTCCCGAAGTGTTTGTGAAGCAGTACGCCTACAACGACTGGGCCAACGATCTGTTGATCGATGCGGCGGGGGCGTTGTCGGATGCGCAACTGGACCAGCCCTTCGAAATGGGCATGGGCTCCTTCCGCAAGACGATGCTGCACATCGAATCCGCGGAACGTTACTGGCTCGCGCACTGGTGCGGCGACGCGAATCCGAAGTGGGCGGAGCTGGACGATGCCACGAGCATGGCGGCCCTGCGGGACTCGTGGCAGACGGTCCGTGAGGAGCGAGAGGCCTTCTTCGACCAGATCGACGATGCCCGGCTCCTCGGCGAAATCGCCGCCACGCCGGCGTCCGGGATGATGCTCGAATTCCGCGTCGGCGAGACGATCGCCCAGGTCGCCATGCATGGCACGCACCATCGGGCCCAGGCGCTCAACATGTTGCGGCACCTGGCGGATGTGTCGATGCGGATGGATTTTATTTCGATGATGCGGCA
>JAJDEC010000508.1 GCA_029259995.1 Phycisphaerae bacterium | reverse complement strand
AACCCTGTCGGCGCGGATGGCTGTCGGGCCTGGCATGAGTTGAGCGAGGGAGGCAGCCGATGGTACGGATTACAAATTTGTTTGATCAATCGCCCTTCGAACCGCTGTTGCACCATTACGAGAAGGTCCGCGAGTGCGTCGACCTGGTACGGCCGATGTTCAAGGCGATCCACGATGAGGATTACGCGGCCCTGGAGGGGCTCGCGGACAAGGTGTTCAAGACGGAGCACGCTGCGGATCTGATCAAGGATGAGATCCGCCAGGAGATTCCGCGGAGTTTCTTTCTGCCTGTCTATCGCGGAGATCTGCTTGGATACCTGAAACTTCAGGATGACGTGGCAGATGCGGTGGAGAACATTGCCTATCTGCTGACGCTGAAACAGTTGAAGCTGCCTGATTCGCTGGAAAGCGGCGTCGTTTCGTATCTCGACAGTGTGCTGGCAGTGGATGCCAAGGCCCGCGAGATGAATCTGAAGATTCGCGATCTCGTGCAGAAGGGATTTCATTCGGCACAGGCGGGCGACATGTTCGACGTGATTCGCGCCGTTGAGCGGGCCGAATGGGAGGCGGACAAGAAGCAATACGAAGTGAACAAGGCACTCTTCGCGCTGGAAGATTCCATCAAGCCGTCGGATCTCATGCTGTGGTGGCGGATTTTCCTTGAGTTGGGGGAAGTCGCGAATCACATCGAGAAGATGGCCGATCGGCTTCGGCGCATGTTGTCACAATAGGCTGAGAATCTCGATCCGTACGGATTTCTTGAGACGATTCGATCGCAGGATTCGATCGCTGCGAGTGTGAAGATGGAGACCATCGACGCGGGGATTCCCTGCGGCGATTGCGATAGGCATTAACGGCGAGAACAATCATTAGCGGCCCCGTGCTATTGGCGCAAGTGTTGACGGAAGAGATCGGCGTAACGTTCCTGTGGAGCGTGACGGCGCTGGCGATCGTCATGCTGTTGTGGGACACGATCGAAGTCGGTCGGAATGACGCCGCGAATATCGTCAACGCCGTCTTCGGTGCCCGCATTCTGACGCGTGAGCGTGCGGTCATGATTGCCGGAATCGGCGTCATCCTCGGCGCGACGATGTCGTCCGGCGTCATGGACACGGCCCGAAAAGGCATCTTCAATCCGGCCGAATTTCTCTTGTACAAACAGGTTCTGACGATTTACGTGTCGGTCTATATCGTCGACACGATCCTGCTCTACAGCTATTCCGCATTCGGCATGCCCGTGAGCACGACGATGACGCTCGTGTTCGAACTCCTTGGTGCGTCGTTCTTCATGGGCTGGGTTCACGTGGATGGCGATCCAGTCAACTGGGACAAGGCGTGGGCCGTCATTCAGGGCATCATCTGGTCGATCATTCTGTCGGCCGTGCTCGGTTATATCATCATGCGGCTCGCGCGCCGTTTGATCGGTCCCGACAGCGCCGACCTTCAGAGTGTCAGGCGCGTCGGCGTCTGGGTCGCCGGCGGATTGCTGGCCGTCCTGGCCTATTTCATGATCGTCAAGGGTATGAAGCAGATCGGCGTGATCGGCGATTTCAAGAAATGGCTCGGCCAGGCGTGGGTTGTCGAAGAACTGTGGCGATGGAAGAAAGTCTCTTTCGGCGAGACGACGTTCGTGCTCTCCCTCTGGCTCCTTTTCGGGATTATCTGCAAGGTCGTGGTGGCCGCGTATCGGGATCGGGCGGCGAAGCTGCTCTTTCCCGTCCTGACGGTCATCGGCATGCTCGCGATGGCGTTTGCATTTGGTCAGAACGATCTCGCGAACTGCGCCGCGCCAGGCCTCGCCGCCTGGAAGCTGGCCGAATCCTATCGCGCGGGTGAGCCGCTTGTGGCCGCCGTCAAGATGGAGCTGCCGACGTGGGCGCTGTTCGGATGCGGCGTGCTGCTTGTGGCCGGCATGTCGACCAAGCATGCCCAGCGCGTGACGCGCGCCGAAGTCAATACGGGCAGCGCCGGGGCGACAGTGCGATTGTGGGCCCCGCAGTGGTGCATCTTTCTCGCGAAGATGATACTCAAGTTGCGTCCCGCGCCGAAACCGTCGATGGCCCCGAGAGTCACTGTCAATCAACAGGGCAAGACTGTCCATTACGATCCGTTGCGTGGATCCGTCATCATGAGTGTGGCCGCCTCCGTCATTGCGACGGCGTCGGCGTTGAAACTGCCGGTCTCGACCACGTATGTCGCGTTTGCCGCGGTTCTGGCGACGGGGGCGGCGGATCGGATCTTCGCTCGCGGCGATGCGGCGCTGAAGATGGCGCGGTTCATCTGGGTCGTGTTCAGCTGGTTCATGGCCGCAGTGATTGCGACGATCATGGCCGGTCTCGTCGCGCTGCTCATCTATGAGGCGGGCGTGTGGGGGATGGCCTTCTGTGTCATCGCGAACGTCGCCATCCGGCAGATCGTCAAGAAGCGATCGAACGATCAGGAAGAACGCGTCAAACTTGAGGCGGCGGAACGGCGACATCCGGAAGAATACGCGCTCGAAGACGAAGACTAGCGCCCGACGAGTTTGCCAGCGGGTTGTGACATGTCGCAGGTCGGAGATTCGGGTGCCCGTCGTGTCTGCCCCACAAATTCGTGCCCGACTGCGTCCTCTTGAAGATGCGCTGTATCGCGTCTATCGTGTTTCTTTTGGTTGAGCAAACGCACACGCCCGACCCGGGAGCCGCGCATTGGCCCGCCCGCAACTGACTGATTCACGGATTCGAGAGTATTGCGGCCTGTTCGGCGTCCATGGACGCGCGGACGCGTCGGAACTTGCCTTTCTTGGTATCTACGCCCAGCAACATCGCGGTCAGGAATCCGCCGGCATCTGCACGAGCGACGGCAGGTCTCTGCGCCGCCACGCGAAGCTCGGACTGACGACGCAGATTTTCGACGGCGACGTGCTCAACGGCCTGAAGGGCAATGCCGCCATCGGCCACGTTCGTTACAGTACGACAGGATCCTGCAATGAGATCAACTCACAGCCGTTGATGGTCACGAGCGCCCAGGGACAGGTTGCCGTCGCCCACAACGGCAATCTCGTGAATGCGACAGCGCATCGCCATTCGCTGGAAGCGCGCGGCGCCATCTTTCAGACATCCAGCGATACGGAAGTCATCCTGCATCTGCTCGCGAGTCCGGAGCATGTCACGGCGGCGGATCCACTCGCCGCCGTCATGCGCGAATTGCAGGGGGCGTTTTCGCTGCTGTTCATCTTTCCGGATCGGATCGAGGCTGTGCGTGATCGGCACGGTCTGCGACCGCTGTGCATTGGCGCGTTGGCGGATGGCCGATTCGTCATTGCGAGCGAGACCTGTGCGCTGGACATGGTTGACGCGGAATATGTTCGCGATGTCGCCCCGGGTGAAATCGTCACGCTGTCGGTAGCGGGCATGTCGAGCCGGATGTTCGTCGATGCGTCGGAAGTGAAGCCGGCGCATTGCATCTTTGAGCACGTCTATTTCGCCGATCCGTCGAGCAATGTTTTCGGTCAGAATGCGCACGCATTTCGTGTCGCGAGTGGTCGGCAACTGGCGCGGGAAGCGCCGGCCGATGCGGATTTCGTGATCCCCGTACCAAACTGCGCGAGGTGCGCGGCGATCGGATTCAGTGATGAGTCCGGCCTGCCGCGCGGCCGCGGCTTCACGACGAGTCACTATGCGGGGCGTAGTTTCATCATGCCGACACAGCGCGAGCGCGATCTGGCGGTTCGGATGAAGTTGAACGTGATTCGCGAGGCGGTTCGCGGCAAGCGGCTGGTCGTTGTGGAGGATTCCGTGGTTCGCGGCACGACGACGCGCGGGAAGATGGGGGCGCTGCGCAAGGCGGGGGCGAAAGAGATTCACTTGCGCGTCGCGAGTCCGCCGATCAAGCATCCGTGTTATTTCGGTATCGATTTTCCCGATCCGTCGAAGCTGGTGGCGCCGAATCGATCGATCGATGAGATTCGGGATTATCTGGAAGTCGATTCGCTGGCGTACCTTTCGCACGAGGGAATGCTGGCGTGTGCCCAGGAGCAGGCGGGGAACTATTGCACGGCGTGTTTCTCGGGCAATTATCCGATCCAGGTGACGACGCCGATGGATAAGTTGGCGCTGGAGCGCTGACGGGTGGATTTCAAATTTGAGATTTGAGACTTGAGACTTCGGATTTCGGGCTTGAGATGCGGGACGCTTCAATGCAGCGACGACCTATCTTTCACCATTTCTTGGCTCTTCAAACGGATCATATAGCAACTCGATTTTGAATAAGCGTGACGGATCGATCACGACATTTCTTGCGTCGAGGTCTTCGATGGCGGGTTGGATCGCGTGGCGCAGTCGTTCGATGTGTTGTTTGATATCCAGCCCCATGAACACATCCGGCAGGCCTTCGAATTGTTCGATGCAGTCGACGAAGACCTGGCGTGCGCCGACGGCGCGGCCGGACTGGAGAAGGACGAGCGTGACGGCGCCTTTGATGACGGCGCGATAGAACTGCTCGCGACGGCGATCCTGGACCTGGTGCCAGACGTCCTCCCATTCGTCGTGCGCGGCGAAATACTCGGCCTCGTTGAAGAGGCGGATGCCTTCGAGATAGAGGCGTTTTTCCTCGTTGATGTCGAATCCGAATCTGGACATGTCGCGGGTAGGTTAACCGCGAGCGTTGCGATTCCCCAGCCTTTGCATTGGGTTTCCTGGGCGTCCGAATCGTGTCGAGATGCACGCGCCGAGGATGAATGTGACTCGAAACTGCTGCGGTAAAGGTTTGGGGCGACAGGGCGAGACGCGCATCGAGTCGGCTCGATGAGCCAGCCTACCTATCTTCCACACGCTGAAAGCGTGAGCCAGCTGTCATTCGATGAAAGGCTGTCTCGCCGCCGGACGTCGTCATCTGGCGCGGAATTCGACGATAGATTCCGTGGCCCGACTTAGTTTGCAGCAAGCAGCGCCGCAAATCCCGCGACATCGCCGACATCGACATTCGTATCCTCATCGATGTCACCATTTGCGATATCGCAGCCCGCGTGGGCTGTCGCATACGCCGCCGCATCCAGAATCGCCAGCACGAACGGTCCGACATCCGCACCGTCGACCAATCCATCGCAGTTCATGTCGCCGACTGTCAACGGCGTGTTCAACTGAATGCGAACTGTGTCCGCGATCTCATCCAACAGGACAAGGTCCATCGCTGAATCATTGTTCACATCGACGACGATGCAGCAGCCCGGATTGCTGTCCGCTGAGAAGTCCTGATCGAACGAGAACGCGCCGGCGCCATCGTTTTCAAAGACGCGCCAGAAGCCGCCGCCGAAACTCGACAGAACCCAGTCCAGATCGCCATCGCCGTCGAGATCGCCGAGATCCGTCGAGACCGTGTGCGCGCCAAGGGAATGCGTCGTCGGTCCGTTCAGCCCTCCGCTGCCGTTGCCGAGCACAATCGCACCCGTCTGCGAATTGGCATTGGCCGTCGTCGCGTCGAGCCAGCCGTCGAGATTCAGATCGCCCAGGACGACGACCCATGTTGTACCGCCCGACGCCTGCGACGATGAGAATGTAAACGTCCCATCGCCATCCCCATTCAGAATCGTCAACGTCTGGCTGCTGCGATTGCCGACAACCAGATCAATAATCCCGTCGTTGTTCATATCGCCGCCGGCCAGGCCATATTCCCCGTCGCCGCCTGCGTCGAACGATGTCGGCGTGCCGAACGTTCCCGTGCCATCGTTGATAATGATCGACACGTGGTTCGCCGCCGCGCTGGCACAGGCGATATCCGGATCGCCGTCGCCGTCGAAATCAAACGCCGCAATGCCGCGCGTCTGGCTGCCGACCGTGATGTCTTGGCGCGAGCCGAAGGTACCGTCGCCGTTGCCGAGCAGGACGGACACATCCGCCGTGTTGAAGTTGCCCGTCACGAGATCGATGTGGCCGTCGTTGTTGAAATCCGCCGCACCGTTCGGGCTGGGTACGCCGCCGACGGTCGCCGGCGGATCAAGCCGCGGTCCGAACATCCCCGAACCGTCCGCCGTGTTCAGATAGGCGCGAATATCCGACGAGTCTTCGCAGATGATCGCCAGATCGGCGTAGCCGTTGCCGTTGAGATCCGACGCCTGACCGCCGTAGATACGTGCAGGCCCGGGCCAGCCGGTGCGAACGTCCCACGCTTGAGATTGCGTGAAACCGCGCGTCGCACGGCCGGCACGAATCCAGAATTGATAGACATATCCGGTGGAGCGAAGCGTTTCGCCGCCCGTTGCCGCAATCGTGTTCGCCATTGTCACTGTAATGACATCGCCCGCGATGAACTGGCGCGCCGGCGTGAACACAACCGTCTGGCCGCCGTTGGTCGTTGAAAACGTGCCCGGCATCGTGCCGGTGTTGGGGCCGAAGACGCGGAAAGAACCGCTCGTAATCGTCGCGGGATTGACCGGCAGCGAAAAAGTGATATCGATCGTCGTATCGCGCGGGGCCTGTGGCGCGAGGCGGTTCGGCGACAAGCTCGTCACGCTGAGCGTCCCCGCCGACGCGACGGACACACCGATCAATATGGAAATACATGAAACGACCGCGCTGCGAGCGAGCATACCCCTCTCCTCCTGCCTGACTGTCGACGCTAACGAAGTCCCCCCTCGACGCGCGAACCCCAATTCTATCGAAGTCCCACCGCCCGATTCCAGAAAACCACCCGCCAGGTCCGCTGCGCGGGATTAACGAGGCGTGAAGGACCGATACGCATACGGATTGGAATCGAATTCATGACGATGGAGAAGACTGGACGACTGGCCCGAAGAAACTGGAGACGAAGGGGTTCGAACCCTCGACCTTCGCATTGCGAACGCGACGCTCTCCCAACTGAGCTACGTCCCCGATTGAGCCCTTCAATATAGCAGATCGGTCGGTAACGGCAACCGGTTTGCACGCGGCCGAAAACCCGCCGAAGGTCATTTCGACAGCCGAATCGCGTTTTCGATCAGCCCGATATACGAATACGCCTGCGGCACATTCCCCAGCGCCCGGCCGCTGGGCGGATCGTACTGCTCACTCAACGACCACGTCGGCCCCACAAGATCCGTCATGACGCCGAACAGTGCTTCCGCTTTCTGGCGCTGGCCTAACAAGACGAACGAGTCGATCAACCACGACGCACAGATGAAAAAACCGCCCTCGACGCCGGGTAATCCGTCGTCAGCTCGATAGCGATAGACGGTCGGTCCGTCACGCAGCGCCGTGTCGATATTTTCGACGGTCGAAGCAAACCGCTCGTCTTCCGGCGGCAATAATCCACTCAGTCCAACGGCCAGCGCGCTGGCGTCCAGATCCTCGCCGTCATACGCCGCCGTGAACGCGCCGACGCTCGGCTTGTATCCGTTGTCGAGCACGTCCGACGCGATGCGTTCGCGCAACGCGCGCCAGTCCTCCCGATCGCGATCGAGAAATCGATTCGCCACGTGAATCGCGCGATCGACCGTCATCCAGCACATCACTTTCGAATGCACGTGATGCCGCCGCGGTTTGCGGATTTCCCAGATACCGTGATCGGGCTCGTGCCAGCGCTTCTCGACGGCGCGGACCATCGCCTCGACCAGCCGCCAATGATCCGACGACAAGGGCGCATCGCGATCCGACAGCAACGCAATCAGCTCCACGTTCGGACCGAACACGTCGAGCTGAATCTGACGCGCCGCGCTGTTGCCCACGCGTACCGGTCGGCTGCCGCAGTAGCCGGCAAGTTCGCCGACTTCCGCCTCGACGCCGAGCGCTTCGCCTGCAACGCCGTACAAGGGCGACAGGCGCTCCGGCGATTCGCTTCGATCAACGATGCCGAGCAGCCAGTCGAGATACTCCATCGCCTCCGTCGTGCTGCCGAGTTTGACGAGGGTCGCCGCCGACATCGCCGCATCACGCAGCCAGCAGTATCGATAATCCCAGTTGCGCACGCCGCCGATGTGTTCGGGGAGGCTCGTCGTCGCCGCCGCGGATATCGCGCCCGTCGGGCCGTAACAAAGTGCCTTGAGGACCAGCGCGCCGCGACGAACAAACTCGGGCGCCATTGCGGGTAAATTCAGCCGCTCCGCCCAGGCCGACCAGAACGAACGCGTCAGGCACAATCGATCCGCGACGGGATTTGACAACTCGCGCAGGCTGCCCGAACCGTAGCGAAGCTCGAGCGCGAGCGGCGAGCCGTTGAGTTCGACGTCGGCGATCGCCGTCTGGTGCGTTCCCTCCGATTCGATGCGCCATTCAACGCCGGGCGAACGCAGCACGATCGGATCGAGCGTGTCTTCGACGACAACGCCCCCGTCGCGCAGGCTCAGATACGTCGGTACGCGACCGAAGTCGAGCCGCGGTGCGAACTCGATGCGCACGCGACCGCGACCCTCGATAATTCGAACGAGATCCGATCGCCCCGCGCGCTGCCCCGGACGACCCGCTGAGCAATCGAGGAAATCCGTGACGCTGAACTCCGGCCAATTCGTCTTGAGGACCAGTGAATTGTCGTCGTAGTCCTGTGACGTCGGTGGCGAATCATCGGCGGTACTAATCGAAAAATGCCCCGCCGCCGGTCCGCCGAGCAATTCGGCAAACAGCGCCGGCGAATCGATCCGCGGCGCGCAGAACCAGGTCACGCGCGCCGCGGGCGTCACGAGCGCGATCGTTCGCTGATCGCTGAGCAGCGCATGCCGCTCGATCGCAACCGCCTGCGATCCCGCAAGCCATTCGTTTCGCAGCTCGCTCAATCGCGCCAGCACGCGCGCGACATCGATCGGTCCATCCACACGATACGCCGCCGACGACGCCCCGACGCCGATCTTCACGCCGACGTCCGGTCCATGAAGCGTCGCAAAGGCGTCTTCATCCGTCACATCGTCGCCGAGGAACAGGACGGCCGACGCACCGACGAGATGGCGAATGCGCGACAGGGCCGTGCCCTTGTCCGTCTTCACGACGCCGAGCTCGACGACTTTCTTGCCGTGTTTCGTATAGACGCCGTCCCACGCCGCGGCGCCGTTGAGAATCCGATCGACGGCGCTGTCGGCAGCCGTCTCCTCGGCATTGCGATAATGAAACGCGATGCTCGCAGGCTTGACTTCGAGCGAGAATCCCTGGGCCGCCGATGCAACGGCCTGCAATTCGGCGTGGACTTTCTTCTGCAGTTCCGCCGCTTCCGTCGGAATCGACGTCGCAAAATCGAGATCGAATTCACTGCCGTGGCTGCCGACGAGATGCACATCCTCCGGCATGCCCGTCAATTCAGCGAGATCGCCCAGCGCCCGGCCGGAAATCACGGCGACATGCGTCTGCGGCAATGTCGCCAGGGCGCGCAACGCAAC
>JAJDEC010000507.1 GCA_029259995.1 Phycisphaerae bacterium | reverse complement strand
CGGCGTCGCCCCCGATTTCGTCACGCCCGTTTTTTCAACCCTTCTCGCAAACAACAACATTGTCGACGACGGCGACGGCCGACTTGCCGGCGACGGTGCGTACGCCAAGTCGTCCGGACAGAATGCGAATGATGGCACCGTGTACGTCGTGGCGGGACACGGCGGCCGTGGACTGGGGCAGGTCGGAACCCATCCGGTCATGTACTTTACCGAGCGTGAATTCGGCTCGTGCATCCTGTCCATCGACGGCCAGGTGCTGTCGATGCGCAATATTCGCGACGACGGCGTGATCTCCGACAGCTTTCACATTGTCAAAGGTCCCCGCTCCTGCGACATCAATAAGGACGCCAGAATCAATGCCCTCGACGTCCAGCCATTCGTTTCGATTCTGCTGGGCCAGATTGTCGACACGGGTATGCTGGCCGCCGCAGACATCAACGCCGACGGCGCCGCCGATGTTTCGGATATTGCTCTGTTTGTCGATTGTCTCACGACCGAATGAGAATGCCTATCGCGAATTGCCAGCGCGGATTGTTGATTCCGGAGTTAGCGCAAATCGAATACGGCCTATCTGGTAACTGAATAACCTGATGCATCACAGTCGTTAGCCAACCCCTCAGGACGCGCATCCCATAAATCGGCCGCGTGGCACCGGGGGCGCGTGCCGCTGATCGGCTTGTCCGTCAGTGCAACGGCCGCGGCGTGAACTCACCGACACCGCGCCAACCCCGGCCGCGGCGTTGCCTGACGCCGAAAACGCGCACAACATCAAGGCGAGCCAGCCCGCGCTGCGGGATGCCCGGCATTCGGTCCGCGACTTCGGCTACGCGGGTACCGCTCCGTCACGGTCCCGGCTCTGACCGGGTGCAGTACTTCTTTAATTGCCGCGCGGTTGGCATCGTCGATCAGCCCCCCGCGGCGCCGAGAATTGTTGTCTTGATGAGTTCGGTAGTCACGGATTCTCCGTCGACAAGCATTCCGATTCCGCTTAAGTCCACCTTATTGCTTAGCGAATCGACCGGGTTCTCTTTAAGAACCGTAATCGTTTTTCCCTGACGACTTGCCTGCCGAATCAGACTGGCGACGCCCTGCAGGTACTCACGCGCCGATTCGGCAGACAGGTATGCAAAGGCCTCGGACACGGCGCCCTTGATTTTTAGGTTGGTGCAGGCGATTTCGGCCTGTGTCAGGTAGAGCATCGGGACTGCGTCATTCTCTCGCAGCCCCTCGTCGAGGTAGACGAACGCGTTCCTGAGATGCTCCCTGGCCTTGTCCACCTTCCCGTGCTTCAATGAGTTTTCCGCACGGCAGCGGTAGATGTACGCCAGATTATTCAATGCCTGGCTTCGCAAGGCAGACGATCCCGACATTCGGATCGCGTAATTCAGCGACCGTTCCGCCTTTCTGTTCTGCGAGGGAACCAGATCCCCGGTATGGACGGCGGCACAACTCACCATCGAACGCAGGTAATACTCCCTGCTGGATTCGAACGCCGAGTTGAGACGATTGATGACATCGTCAATGAATAAGTCCTGAGAATCGTCGCTGTTCACGGCGCATATCCTGTCTCGCTCGAGGAGAGCCCTGACATATTGTCGGTAGGCAATGATGACGGACAGCCGGGGATCTTTCTTGTCGTTCACGGCATCGATTGACTCCGACCAATTCGCCAGCGCATGTGTCAGCTTTGCCCGATCCGATTTGAGTTCAAGGTACTCAATGACGACTCTGAAGTCGTCCATGAATCTGAATTCAACCTCTGCCTGAGTAAGCTGTCTTGATAAATCGCTGGTCGCATCGACGGCGCCGTTGATGCTGGTTCTCCGGGTTACCATCGACTGAAGGCGTTTGACGATGACTTCATGGCGGACCCTCAGGTCTTCGAGGCGCTTGCATTCGTCGCGCGTAATGTATGACAACCCCATTCGGTTCATAATCTCATCCAACTCCGCCTGGTTCTCTGCCATGCGCGCGAATAAGGCCTCCTCCAGCATATCTTCAATCATGACCATCTGTGACTTTCGGGTCTTGGCATCACTCGCGAATGCATCGATCATGCTACTGAGATCGTAGATCTTCCACGCCGCCAGAACGGCGAGTCCGAGCGTGACGATCAGTGGCAATGCCTTGTTGAGCATGCCAAGTTTCGCGAGCTTCGACTGGACCACGTTGATCTGCTTCGACAGATCGGCTTTCACTTCGCGGATCTGCGTCGAGAGATCGGTCTTCGCGTGATCCACTTCCACGTACAATGCGTTGCGAATCTCCTCCCGCAGGCGACTGGGATTGCTGGCGATGATCTTGTCGATGACTTCGGGCTTGGTTTCACCGTGAACGACGGGGACTTCCAGCCGCTGCGCCATGCGGGTTAGCGTCTGAAGCGGAATGATCTCCAGCGTGTTCCGGAGAATTTCATTTGTTGAGTCGGCCGATTGAACTTCTGAAGTCGCCATGGGAGTCTCTCCTAATTTACAAGTCCGATGCGGCTTAGCGACCGGCGTTGCGTGATGCGCCCGATGTAGGCTACTTTGCCCGACCTCAATGAGCGCGGCGCGAACCTTCGACGGCGCACGCCACAACAGGCCGCGTCGATGCCCTCCGACAGACAACGCAATCAGACGCAGCCAGCGAATCCGGCTGCCGCCTAGGAACCCAATGCAGATTTGAATACTCACCCTGGCGACTCTGCGCCATCGTCCCCGATCGCAGCATTCTAATCATTGCCACGCATTAATGGAAACTTAATGAACCGGCCCGCTTGGACCGAGTCGAATGGAGGCGGCAATTCACTTCCAATGGATTCCTGAGGGTTCGGCAGGGCAGCAGAAGCCAGCAGGTGGCACTGCCGAAGTGACAACATGCTGTCCGCGTTGAGGGTGCCATCTGTGAGCAAGCCTCTGTCAAGCGGTGTTTGGATCGGATCGCGGAATTCTTCCAACCATCTACTAAGCGTCGTCGCTCAGGACGCACCATATATCGTTTTCGGCTCGACCCCATTCACTGGTACGAAGATCGAAATCCACGGGTTGTGCTGCGACCGCTTCGCAGTCTTCACGTCACCCGCGGCTACGGTCCGTCGCTCCTTCTGAGCGAAGTCGATCGTGAAAGGGCTGACGAATCAGCCTGCACGTCCCTGAGGGCACTTTCTCAGAAAAATGAAGGGCGAAAGCACTGGGTATCGCATTGCGTGTTGACGAGGCGCGATTCCGGCATGTTGACCGGCGTTGCGGCCTCAGAAAGCAGGTGCTCCGCCTTTTCGAGCATTTCGAAAAGGCGAACGCCTGCGCAACGATGACGGGAGGCCCGGTATGACACGCTCAATGCGTCCAATTTTGTCGGTTACTTCGCACACGTGTTTGTCGATCTGCATTTCGGTTCTGGCACTGCTTGCCGCGACCGGCTGCGACATGGACATGGACGGCGTCTTTGATGATGTCGACAACTGTCCAATGGCAGTCAATGCGGATCAGGCCGACGCCGAGGGCGACGGTCTGGGGGAGGTCTGCGACGACGATCCGCTGGTCGGAAGCCCGATGCCTATAAACAATGGCAATAACGGAAACGACAATGGTAACGATGACGACAATGGCAACGGAAACGGCAATGGCAATGCCAACGGAAACGGCAATGATAACGGAAACGACGTCGTCGCCGATTCCGACAATGACGGCATCGCGGACGCCGACGACAACTGTCCCGACGGTGTCAACGACGATCAGTCCGATGGGGATGGCGATGGTGTTGGAGACGCCTGCGACAACTGCCCGGATGTCGCGAACGGCGATCAGGCTGATAGTGATGGCGACGGATTCGGTGACGCGTGCGACAACTGTCCTGCGACCGCCAACGCAGAGCAGATCGATCTCGACATGGACGGCACGGGCGATGTTTGCGAGACGCTGAAAATCGCGTTCACGTCATATCGCGACGGCAACGCCGAGATCTACATCATGAACGCCGATGGAACAAACCAGACGCGTCTCACGAATGATCCCGACACAGATGAGAATCCGGTGTTCAGCCCGGACGGTTCGAAGATCGCATTTGAGTCTCAACGCGACGGCAACATCGAAATATACACCATCAACGCCGACGGCAGCGGGCTGGCCAGGCTGACTGACAACATCGACCTGGATCGTTCGCCCGTATTCAGTCCGGACGGGAGCAAGATTGCATTCGTGTCCAATCGCGATGTCAACTCTGAGATCTACATGATGAATGTCGACGGCACGAACCCGGTTAATCTGACCAATGATCCGGGAACTGACGTCAGTCCGACATTCAGGCCGGACGGCAGCTCGATCGCATTCAACTCGACACGCAACGGCAACTATGAAATCTTCCGGATGAAACCGGACGGGACCAGCCTATTCCGGTTGACGTTCAATCCGGCAACGGACAGCGGAGCCCATTGGAGCCCGGACGGAAGCAAGATCATTTTCACGTCCGACCGTGATGGGAACAAGGAGGTCTATGTCATGGACGCCACGGGGCAGAACCAGAATAACCTGACGAATGATGCCGGAGATGACTTTGGAATCGCATTCACGCCGGACGCGAGCAGAGTCATTTTCGGATCCGATCGCGACGGCGACGACGAAATCTACATCATGAACGCCGACGGCAGCGATCAGCTCAATCTCACCAACAGTGGAGATCTTGACCGGCGTCTGGCGATCAGCCCCGACGGCAGCAGGTTTGCATTCGAGTCTCTGCGCGACGGCATCAACGCAATCTACATGATGAACGCGGATGGATCGGACCAGATTCGTCTTACCAACCATAATTTCGCTGATGTGGACCCCACTTTCGGACTGGTGGGGCCGTAGATAAGCGGCGAATGTGACCGATCCTGACGGCGGCGCCTGCAATTCGTCGTAACGCGATTCGCGACGTACAACTCAATTGGTATCGAGAATGGAGGCTGCCGCATTGGCGCAGCCTCCATCGTCCATGATTTCGCCGCCCCATCGCCGGACGCAAGGGCCGCCGGGATGGCCCTGCCTGGCTAATTCGATGCCGCCGGCGGGTGGCCCAGGTCGTACTCGACCTGGGGTCACGATTTCAATCGTGAAACACGACAAGCCGTCGGCGGAATCCACGGTTCCTACTGCGCCGACTTCCGCGCCCAGTACATGTAATCCAGATCAACCAGCGCACCGCTGACGCGGCGGACCAGGTTGGCGGCTTGCGCCCGATGGTGAATCGAGTGCGTCGCGCCCTGGATCAGCATGTCCGAGAGCTTCGCGCGGAACAGGCTGCCCTTCGAATCGCGATAAGTGATTTCTGCGGCGAGTGCGGCGTCGGAGAGACCCGCGATGAAGGACTCGCGCTCCTGTCGCGTCTTCTCGAATCGTCGCGCGAGATCGGACATCGATATCTTCTCCGCCTGGTCCGGCCACGGCGTCTCGGCGATGCCGCGCCATCGTTTCAGCCACGTGTCTTCGCCGGCCCAGATATGCATCAGCGTCAGGCGCAGCGAACCGGGCCCGATGTCGAACGGCGCATCGAGCTGGGCGTCGGTCATTTCCGCGGCGGCATGGAGGAGATGGTCATTGGCCCAATCGTTGTAACGAAGGAAATTCGTAAGGGAACCGGCTGGAAACATGGCGCGCTCCTTAAACGATGATTGTTGATCTATGTGATGCTCCGAAATCCAGCTACACAACTGGAACTACGTTTTCCGGGAGCAGCGGGTTCCACGGAATGGCCGCCCGTTTATTCTCTCGGCAACCAAGCGCCTCGCGACGCCGCCTCCGCAATCGGGGATTCTAACCACGCGCATCGCAATGGGAATTGCACGCCCGATCCATTGCGAGGCGAGGATCGCACGACACACTCCCGGCCTGTCGCAGCCTGGCGATTTGACAATCTCGTTCGCAATCCCTTGAAAACACAAATCAGACTCGCTACTGTCTAGGTAGAGACATTCTCTCCGGGCACGTTGAAAGGAAAAATCGCGACAGATGCAAATCATCCTGCCATTTATTTATTCATAACCATTCGGGGCTCCATTGCGGGCCCGACCGTCTCTGTCGCATTTCTCTTCGCTTCAATCCCGCCAGGAAAGAATTCGTCTCCAACTCGTGCGCCATCTGTCTGCGCAGATGGCTGATGCGCTGGTGCATGCATCAAGCCCCTGTCGGCGTTCGACGGGGATTTCTTGATCGTTCCGGCTGTTTGGTGATCGGTCGTCGATTGCCCCGGAACCGCTGCGCGCGAAGAGACGCTTGCCAGGGCAGAAATATCGACATGCATTCATACTTGTCTTAACCCGATTGCCTGAAGCGTCAGTGTCCATTCGCGTCGGCGGAAGTTTCGTTAGCGCCAAGCAA
>JAJDEC010000506.1 GCA_029259995.1 Phycisphaerae bacterium | reverse complement strand
CGGCGCGCGATAAAGACGCGGACGCTTAGTCCGGGTTGTTGGGGTTGTAGTATGGCTCCCAAAGCCAGCCGACGCCGCTGAATGCGAGGCGTGTGTCGTAATAGCTGAACTTCGCGTGGCCGTCGGCGAACCCCATGGACCAGGACGACATCTTGCAATGCCAGCCCATTTTCGGCCGCGGATCGCCGACGAACTGCGGCAGGGACATCGCGCAACCGTAAGACGCGCTGTACATGCCCTGCTCAAGCCAGATGATGAATTCCGAAGCCTCGCCGCCCACCATGTGTCGCGCGATCCGCGTCATGTATTCGTCGTGCGGATCCCCGTTGGCGTTGAAACCGAAGTTCCCCCAGGCGCCGTTTGTGCCGTAGTAGCCGCCCATGAAACGCGTGTTCAGGGCATAACTGGACCCATTCGCTTCCCACGAAGAGCGCGTGTCGTTTGACGCATTGACGGGAGCAGTCCCGATGATCGACGTGCGATAGGTCTTGTCTTCGGGACACTTGTAAAGATCGATGATGGCGTCGCCTCTGGCCGACGGATCCGCAAACTTGTTGAGCGGCCGAATCTGCGTTGGATATCGCGCCGCATCCGTGTCTTCTTCCGGGTCCGGATTCGGTGCCTTGAAACCGCCAAACACATAGGGCGTCATGATCGATCCACCGGCGAGCGTTGACCAGGGCGCACGGGCCCGTAAGCCCGGATGCGTGTACCACTGGATCATCTGGCTGCCCTGATCGTCAGCGTACATGCTCGTGAACTGCGCCAGTGTACGCAGATTCGCCAGGCACTTCGCCTTGCCGGCTTCGCATTTCGCCTTCGACAACGCCGGTACCAGGATCGATATCAGCAATGCGATAATGGCGATCACGACAAGCAGTTCGATCAGCGTGAACGCTCGATTCCATGGGGACTTGATTCGGCTCGTTGAGTTTCTGTGCACGTCTCCACACACCCTTCTATTTGAGAGGCCCTGGACGGCGCCCAACTCGGCGCCCTTATTCAATAGCCGTGAATGATCCGCTTGCCGCTATCTTTGTACGACGGATCGACGACTTCATCTTCGTATCGAATCTCCGGATGGCAGATGGGGCACGCGCCGGTGCTCCCCGGTTTCAGCGGTCCGTAAAACCATGCCTTGCACTCGGAACACTGAATCACCATCCATGCCTTGAGTTCCGAGCACTTCTTGCAATGGAATGGCTCCTGGCCGTTCGACTTGACAAACTCCGCCTCGTATTCGCCCGACGTCATCACAAACTGATGATCACAGGCTTCGCATTTCCACGTGGACTCAAAGCCGCTGACATCCACTTCGGCCTTTTCGCCGCCCCAGGAAAATACAGCGATCACGACTGCCAGTGACAGGCAGACGACAATCAATCCGATTTTGACACCCTTCACAGACGAATACCCCTAAAGCAGAACGCTTAGATTAGACAACTCCACCTTCATCCGATTATGCAGAAACGGAATGCATTCTGTCTACATCCAAATCACGATTTTCCCGAGTGCTCTCGAATTGATTAGGCGACGATTTTGGAGATTTCTTTCGATTTTCTCGGTCCGCAGGCGTCTGGGGCCCCATCCAGCAGCAGAATCGGCCGATATCGACGGCAACCCTCGCCCCCGATCAGGCCGCGCCCCCCTGCAGGATCCAGAAGATCGTCTTCGCGTTGAACAACGAATGTACCAGCGTTACCGTGACCAGCGACCGGGTCCGCAGATACGTCGCCCCCAGGATGATCCCGAACACAATCAGCGCGGGAACACTCTTTCCGACGCTGAAGTGAATCATGCCGAAAAGGACGCTCGACACGATCAGTCCGGCAGTGGGTGAATTCATCAGCCTGGCCAGTACAGGAAGCATCAGCCCGCGAAACAGCAATTCCTCCGCGATCGGCACGATCAGAATCGCATTGATCACTGTCAATCCGAGAACCCACTCCGGCCCCGAGCGATCCCGCAACAACTCAATCGCGCCGTGCTCCTGCGGATTCAGTTGAAATACGCTTTCCATGATCCACTGCGTCGCCCCCAGGATTCCGTAGCAGATCGGCATCGCGACAATCGTCAGACATAGGGCGATCAGAACCTGATTCCAGAATCTGGAGACGTGCATGCCCCAACCGACAAGTCCCGAATTGAAGCAACGTCGTCCGATCAGCATCAGTGCGACAATCGTCGCACACGTACCGATCGAACCGCCAAGCACCATGGATGGCGAAAGGGTCGTCGATTCCTGGATCGGAGCGCTCGTCGTCTCGACATCATTCCCCAGGATCAGCCGTGCGATGGAGATGCCGAGTTGTGCGAAGGCAACATATGCGAACGCCCCGAACATCAGATCCATGCCCGTGAGTGTGTTCGAAGGCGGCGATGGTATCCGCCAGTCAATACGCCACGTCCCGCGAACGAACGAGCGCGTGAACCAGGCCAGCACAATCGCCAGCCCCAGCGCCATTAGAACATAGTCCGCCTGCGCCAAGTATGTGGAAACGTCGGGCATATCCGCTTTGCAAATTCTTTATTTGGTTATGGACTGTGAAATCGCCTGGCGCCGCCGGAAGCGACACAACTGCGATCGTCGAATCGCTGCGCCCGAATCGCCTATCCGGCGGATCGAACGGACCCGCGATCTCGACGAAGTTTGAATGTCGCGTCCCCGTCGCTCAGCGCGCGTCGAACCGTCTCCGCAATCCCGGCCGCATCCAGATGGCACAGCTGCAACTGATCACTGCGTGATCCGTGTGGAACGAATTCATCGGCAGGCATCGCCAATCGCACCAGCTGCGTCGTCGGCAGGCCCATCGACTGCGCCGCTTCCAGAACTGCCGCGCCGAAGCCGCCGTAAGGCGAATGCTCCTCCGCCGTGATCACGGGCGCCCCAGATGCAAAGGCCTCCGCAACCATGTCCTGATCAATCGGCTTGACGAATCGAGCGTTCACGACGCGAACATCAACGCCCTCTTTCCGCAGCAAGATGGCGGCATCGAGCGCCGGCCTGCACGTCGATCCGTATCCCAGAATCGTGGCGTCTTTGCCTTCACGAATCGTCACGGATCGTCCCAGCTCAAACGCCGGAACCTTGTCGCAAAGCGGCACAGGCACGCTCGCCCGCGGATATCGAATCACGGATGGCACGTCCAGAGATAATCCGAACCGCAATGCATGCAGGACCTCGTCGCCGTCGCCCGGCGCCATCAGGACCATCTTCGGCATCCCGCGCAGGAACGCGATGTCCAGGAACCCGTGATGCACTGCCCCGTCACCGCCGACGAGTCCGGCGCGATCCAGACAGAACACGACCGGCAACCCCTGAAGCGCGACTTCCTGAAAGACCTGGTCAAACGCACGCTGCAGAAACGTCGAGTAGATCGCCGCAACAGGCCGCATGCCGGCCTTGCACATCCCGGCCGCAATATCGACCGTACCGCTCTCGGCGATCCCGCCGTCGAGATACCGATCGGGAAACGCCCCCTGGAATTTCGACATTCCGGTCCCATCCGGCATGGCCGCCGTCAGCCCGAAGACGCGCTCGTCGTCCTTCGCAACGTCAATCATCGCGTCGGCAAACGCCTCCGTGTAACTCCGGTCCCCACCCTGGATCTGAACGCGCTGTCCTTCGACCTTGAACGGCTTCGGACTGTGGAATCGCGTCGGCTCCGCCATTGCGAAGTCGGCCCCGCGCCCCTTTTCCGTGTGCACGTGCAGAAGCACTGGATGATGAACGTCCTTCAATCCATCCAGCAATTCGATCAAATGCCCGACATCATGTCCATCCGTCGGACCCACGTAGATGAACCCGAGCTGTTCGAAAATCTGATGCGGCGACAATGTCGCCTTCATGCCTTCCTTCAGATGATCCAGCGCTTCGAACGTCATCTTGCCGACAAGCGGAATCTGTGGCAGATACTTCTTGACGCGTTTCTTCAGTTCTTCATACACACGACTGGTGCGGAACTTCGCGAGATGCTCCGCCATGCCGCCCTGCGACGGCGCAATTCCCATCGCGTTGTCGTTCAGAATCACGAGCAACTGCCGGCGCAACGTCCCCGCCTGGTTCAGC
>JAJDEC010000505.1 GCA_029259995.1 Phycisphaerae bacterium | reverse complement strand
GCCGCGAAGCCATCGCCCGCCACGTTGCGAGTTGCTCCAGGATTGACGCAAGTTGCGTTCGAAGTGCTGAATCGGGGCCCCGAGCCGCATAGTTGCGAACTGCCTCGTGAAACGGTCGCGCGCGATTGGCAATCTTGCGACAGGTGCGAATCTCGACGAGCTGCGAATCCGTCAGGGGTTCGCCCATTAGCGGCGATCGCAAAACTGCGGCCAGCGGAATATCCTGTTGCTCATTGTCCAGCAGCTGAAGCAGGCCAATCACGTCCAGCACTTCCAACGCATCGAACAAGTCGCCGCTCATCGTCGACACGGCCGGTACGCCCTGCGCCAACAATCGCCGAAGAAACAATCCGATCCGGGCTTTCATCGAACGCATCAGGATCACGATATCGCCGAACACGTATCCTTCTGCATGCAACGCCTTGATCCGCTCCGCGACGACATAGGCCTCTCGCTCAATCCGCTCCCAGTCCGCCGCGCCTGCGTCTTCCGTGCTGCTCTCGTCGGCGTCCGCATCGCCGCGACCGATGGTTTGCGGATCCTGAAGCAGATGCACTTCGCAGGGGACGATTCCCGTCTGCAACGGCTCCACGCGATGCGGAACAAGCCGGGCCGCGCCGACATAATCGATGCCGCCCAGATCGCGCGACATCAATCGTTCGAAGATCGCGTTGATCGCATCGATCACGGGCGACACGCTGCGGAAGTTCATGCTGAGGGGCACGATCTCGCCCTCCGATTGATCCGCCGCGCTGAATCGATCGTGTCGAGCAATGAACAGCCCCGGTTCGCCCAGCCGGAAGCGATAGATGCTTTGTTTCACGTCACCGACCGTGAAGAGGTTGTTCGGTCGCTGCTCGATATCCTCCGTGCTGACGAGGCGAAGAATCTCTGCCTGAATCGGATTGATGTCCTGGAACTCGTCGACCAGCACGTATCGAAAGCGCCCGTGCAATCGTTCGGCGACGTGATGCGTCTCATCGCGCAACAGATCGAGCGTACAGCGTTCAAGATCGGAGAAATCGAGCACGCCCAGTTCCTGCTTGGCGTCGCGATAGCGCTCGCGAACGTGCTCGACGGCCGTCAGCAGCATGTCGACATGCGGCGCCGTCGCTGCAATGCCCGCCGCCCAATCGCCGCACGTGAATCGACCCACGCGTTCCCGGACGCGATCGAACGCTTTCAGGAGATCCTTGCGCAAAGCGTCGGCCGCGTCAGACGCCGCCTTCTCGTCATCGGCGAGCGACTTGAACTGCTTCGTCGCGCGCGTCGGGATTTTCGGGACCTCGAGCTCCGTCATCGCGTTGCAGCAGATGTCGTCAATCGTCGCCGTGCCCGCGCGATTCGAAATCCGCGAAATGGCGTCGTCGACGAACAATCCGATCGCGTCGAAGACGGGAACGAACCAACTGCTGACATCAACTGCCGGCAAGGCGCCGCGAAGCGTCTCGACGGTCTCCGCGAGTTGTTCCAACTCGCGAGATAGCCATTCCGACAACGCCGTCTGCCACGATTCCGACAATTCGCCCGCGTCCGCGCCCGCAAATCGATCGCGCGCCGCAGCCAGCCATTCATCCGGCCGATCGTGCGACTCCAGAAACGCCGCAATGCCCAGCACGCGTTCCCGCAGCGACTGCTCATGCGAACCGTATGACGCAACGAAATCGAGAAACGCCTCCACATTCGGCTCGCCATCCGCCGACAGCACGTCGAAGACTTCCTTGGCACACTGCTTCCGCAGCTGCGACGCCTCCAGCGGGTCCAGCATCGGCATCCGCGGCTCCAAGTCCACGAACGCGAAATATCGATTGAGCAGATTGCGACAGAATGAGTGAATCGTCGAAATCTGGGCGCTGTCGAGCATCGCGAGTTGCCGCCGGATTCGCGAGCTCGTCGGACGCTGTTGCTGCCGACCGCGCAGCGCCTTGGCGATGCGCTCGCGCATTTCCGCCGCCGCCGCATCCGTAAACGTCACGACGAGCAGCTCATCGATCTCACACGGTTTCGCCGCATCCACAACGAGATAGGCGCATCGCTCGGCGAGAACGGCCGTCTTGCCCGAACCCGCCGCCGCCGAGACGAGAACGCTGCGATCGATCGTCTCGATGGCCCGTTTCTGATCCGTCGTCCATTGTGTCACGGTGTTCCCTCGTCATCGGCCTGCGTATCCGCCGCCATTCGCTCGATCACACTGGACTTTCCGAGCTTTGCGCATTCGCGAACGTCACCCGACGCATACTCAAAGCGACACACGGCGCGATATTTGCAGTAGTCGCACGGCAACGATGTTCCGAGCCGCGCCGGTCGGGCCGCAATCTCTCCGCCCAGCCAGGCATCGCACAAGTCCGTCATCTTCTTCCGAACAAACGAAAGGATCGTGTCCAGCTCGCCCGAATTCAATGCGTCCGATCTCTCGTAATTTCCGATCGATCCGTCCTTGGACTTATAGACATGGAATGCGGACGACTGCTTGGACTTATGATCGGGATCAATGCTCGTTAGTGAGTCGAAATCAATCAGCCCGCGCGGCCGCAACTTTTTGAATGCATCAAACGCCTCGTCGTCGGCATCGTCGGGATGATCCAGCTTCTCGCGTTTCCAACCGATCGGCAGCAGCATCGCGCCGGCCGTCTGAATTTCACCGTCGTCGAGCTTGTCCGCGTGTTCGCGAACAACCAGCAGATAGGCGATCAACTGCAAAGCCAGACCGTGATAGATCTCGTCCAGTGCCGGTGCCCTATGCACTTTTCGCTTGTAGTCGAATACGACCGCCAGCTTCGCCGATGCGTCCGTCAACAAGTCGATCCGATCGATCTTCCCGCGGATCGATACCTTGTCGCCCGCCGTCGTCGTCAGGTCCAGCGCCGGCCATTCACCCTTGTCGCCGTAGTTCTTCTCCGTGCCATGCGGCCGCAGCCGCGTTCGGCCGACAGTCTCACGATGACCGAACAGGAACGCGGGAAGCTCGCGTCCGCCCCGCCATGCGAGACTGCGCCGCTGATCAGCATCGAGATTCAGCTCGTCGGCAAATGTGGGCAACACCCGCGTACACAGTTCGACAACGCGCGACGCGATGTCGACCTCCGGCAGTTCCCGAAGTGTTTGCCCCGCCTCCATCAATTCGTTGACGAACTGCTCCAGCACGCTGTGATAGAACTGCCCCCAGCGCACGTCCGACAACTCATGCACATCGCGCTCGGCAAGTTTCAGGCCGTAACGCGCGTAATGCTGAAACGCACATCGCGCGAATGATTCAAGCCGCGTGACGCTCGTCTCGTGCGGCGATGACCACAGTTCACTGCTCGCCGCATCCGTTATCTTCGCCCGCGCCGATGGTAGCAACCCGCTCAACGCCCGCTGAACGATATTCCCTATGTCCCTGTCGCCGCGACTCGACACCCAGTTGTAGAGTGAGATTGCCGCCGCATCCGTCGACGACTCGTCCGCACCGCGCGCAGGGCGAACGATTCGGCTCAACGCTTCTGCGATCGATACCGCAAGATCGCTGATCGTCGAGATCCCCTCTGCCGTATTTCGCGGGGTCCGCCGCAAACAAGCATCGCCCATCGCCGCTCGAAGATTCGCCCAATAGAGCGACGGCTGCATTTCCTTGCCGTCCGCGCTTCGCTCCGGTCGGCTGATCCAGAGCACATCACTCGACCGCGTCGCCGCGACGTAAAGCAGCAGCCGCTCTTCGCGCAATCGCTCCAAACGCGAACGCCCCAGGGCTGCGCCTTTGTCTTCCAGAAACGCTCGTTCTTCATCGCCGAGCAATCCGTCGTCAACGATTCGCCCCGGCCACAGGCCGTCGGCAAGTCCAAGGATGAACGACGCCCGCAATCCCGGCGGCTGACGCCCGCGATCGATCGTGCTGACGATGACCTGGTCCAGGGTTGGCGGAACCAGCCCGAGCGTCATTTCCGACAGGCCCGACTCCACGATTTCGCGAAACGCTTTTGCAGGCAATTCCACGTCGCCCAACGCCGCGACAAGTGCTTCCATGATGTCAACGATGCCTGACCAGACCTGCCCATGTTCTGATGATTCGTCCAGATCGCCGCGCGCCTCGGCATTGGTGCACCAGGCATCCAGCGCTGCGCGAATATCGAATCGCTCCAGCGCGGCGATGAGCCCGTTGATCCAATCGCGACACGTCTGAGATGTCACTTGCCCCGGCCACCATTCACCGAACCGATCACGCAGTGCGCGCCGCGCCGTCTCAACCCGCGCGATCGCCTCTTTCGACGCAGTCGTTCGCCGATCCGCAAATCCCGGCGCTTTGCGCGTCCACGGCTCGATCCATTGGACTGCGTTCGTCAGGCCGTTTGCCAGTACGTAATTGTCGATGGCGTCTGTATCTTCCATCGAGATTCCGCAGAGCCCGCTCTTAAGAATCTGCATGATTGACGATTCGAAAGACGCACCGCCGACGACGCCGACGAGTCCCCGCACAAGTCGAACCAGGGGATGATGATGCGTGGGCCGTCGCCGATCGATAAAGAAGGGAATCCCATGTCGGCGCAGTTCCGCACTCAGCAGATCGTGATACGGATCGAGATTGCGAACGAGAATCGCAATGTCGCGATATCGCATCGGGTCCGTTTCCCGCCGCGTCAGATCAACGATCGCTCTCGCCGTCGATCGCGCCTCGTCGCGCAAGTCCGTCGCCAAGACGAGTTGCGCTTCCTCGACCGCATCGGCCGAAGACAATGCCTCCGGCTCGTCAATCGTCGTGCCCGGATCGGCAAACAAACGACTTTCCATCGCGGCAATCGTCGTCGACTGGCCAAATCGCGGCGGCGATGACGTCAAGCGCTTCACGGGCTCGACGGGAATGCCCGCTTCCGCGAAGGACCGGAACAGGCCCGCCATTGTCACACGCGTCTTGGCGAACAGATCCGCTGCATCGATTCCGTCGTGCGCCGAGCCGATGTCATCGTCTTCTCGCACGCGCGTCGGATCGAGCAGAATCGCAATATCCAGCGAACTCGACAGCCGCGTCAGTTCAACGAGCGTCGTTAACTGCTCCTTGGTGAAGCTCGCAAATCCGTCCACCCAGATGCGCGCACCGCGCAGCCATTCCGCCTGCGCCATCCGGGCCCGCGCCAGCGCCAGGACGCCGTCCGGATCAACTCGATCATCCCCCAGGTAGTCACAATACGCGCGATACAGAATCGCCAGATCATGCAAACGCGGAAACGTGGGTGCGTCCTCCGTTTCTGCCGCTGCCGCGCAGGCGTCCAGCCGCTCCACGGAAACGGATTCCCGAAACAACTCCGACAGCGCGCCCGCCAGTTCCGCGACGAATCCGCCGCGATCCGCCAACCGTCCAAACTCTTTGAATATTTTCCGATGTTGACCGAGCAGGTATCGCACGGCCATCTGCCGACCGAGCGGCGTCAGGGGCGTGGGCATGCCGCCCGTCGACTCATTCAGGATCCGCTGCGCGAGCCGCTTGAAACTGAGCACCTCACATCGTCCCAGCGCCGTGATTTCGGACAGCCCGAGCAACAAGCGTTCCGACTGCAATGCCGCCTGTTCGGGAACAAGCAGGATCAGCCGCGGACCCTCGGCGCGGCTCCGGGCCAGTTCCTGG
>JAJDEC010000504.1 GCA_029259995.1 Phycisphaerae bacterium | reverse complement strand
TGGGCTATTTTCAATTCGTCCCTCCGGGACGTAACTTGGTGGGCACGGCCCACTCAACTTCTTACTTCGTCTTCGCCGGCTTCGCCTTGGGCGGCTCGGCGTCTTCATCTTCCCAGACAAACGGCACGGCGCGCGGGCTGTATTTCGGCAGACGATACATCAGCGCGAGCCACAGGACGCCCGCGATGAAGGTGCAGAGGCTGATCGACTGAGAGATTGTGATACCGCCGAATGTATCGAGCGGATTATCCGCGCGGATGCTCTCCAGCACGATTCTTGCGATGGAATAGAGGATCAGGAACCAGCCCAGGATGATGCCGTGTCGTTGACGATAGTAGAAGATCGTCGACAGCAGCCAGCTGATCAGGAATGCATTCACGACGGCGTATAGCTGGGACGGATGCACGGGACGACTGCGATACTGATTCGCGAGATCCGCGAACTGGGCCAGCGTCAGGCCGTTTTCCTCGCAACGTCTTTCGACATCGCGAATCGAACTCCGGCGCCATCGCGCCGCCTGATCCGCAGCCTTCTCGAATTCCGTGTTCGCGCTCTTCTCGACTTCGGTCCGCGTCTTGCCGCCGTCGGCAATCGCCAGATTGATGTAGCCGCGCGGATAGGGCATCGTCTCGCCGGATGGGAATGTGTAGATCAGCTCCTTCGGCAGCGTCAATTGCCCGAATTCGTATTGCTGGTTCATGGCCGGGCTGCCGTACGGAAATGTGACGGCCCAGGGCACGGATGCGACGACGGTGTTCGATTCGGCGGCGTCATGGTCGTGCGGAACGACGCAGACGGCGCCCCAGCAGCAGCCGTTCAGAAAGCAGCCGACGCGCGTGATCGCCAGTCCCCACGCCAATGATGGCAGACAAATATCGAGATACCAGCGGACAGAGGTCTTGGCGAAGAATCGCAGATAGATGATACCGGCCGGAATGACGAGCAGTGGCCCGCCCCAGAATTCGAGACCGCCGTTGGACAGGTTGAATACTTCGACGAGCGGTTCGGCCTTGTTGGCAAACTTCGTGTCCCAGTAATGCAGGACGAACATCAGCCGCGCCCCGGCAACGCCGCAAATGAGTGAGATGAAGCCGAGATTGAGGACGATGTCCGGATCGGCCTGCGATCGAGAGGCGCGTCGGCAGGCGAGCCAGATGCCCGAAAGAAAGGCAATCATCATCATGACGCCGTAGCTCTTTATCTCCCCCAGTTGCTGGAAGAACGGGCTGAACCAATCCGGCATCGGGATGGTAAAAAGCGTGGGGAACATCTGGCGGAAATCCCTTCAGGCGCGAGGCGACACGTCACTCTTCTCTATTCCGTTGGCGGCGATCCGGATTGCCGCTCCTGAGTATCGGGCGTCATGCTATCCGCCGCCCTCAGTACGGTCCACGAGCGATGCGTCGAACCGCATCGACGAGGATTCATGCGATGTCGGATCGGAATAGCGGGTTTCGAGGCGTTTTCATAGCAGTTCAGGCGTCTCGGGTTCATGGACACGAGACATTCCTGAGACGTTCGGCGTGATCGAGCGCGAATCTTGCCGATGCACAGGGATCGGTTGCAGGAAATGACAGATGATTTCCGCCGACATGCCGGCCGGCACCGCACGTCTGCATGATGTTTGGGAAGGCACCGTGCGTTGTGCCTGACACATTGGATTGCCCGCTGATTCCGTTCCCCAATTATCTTTCCCTGGCCGAATGTTCTCGGACGCCGTTGTCTCGGACAGCACAGGTCGGTCACAGGTGCGAATTCCGCCACACGGGCGTCGTACAAACGAGGTTCTCGTCTCTTCGGGGGCCCCGGTAATATCGAATCTTTAGGCGACTTTGATGTCCGCCCCCCTTGAGATTGCATCACGCTCAGCCCCATAATGGCGGATGTGCATGACGGCCCAAAGTGGCGTTTTCTGACACGTGTCCAGAGTATCGCAATCGGATCTCGGACACGGGTTTGTAGCAGGAGGGATAGAGGATGTTTTCTAGCGCGCCGCGCTATTCCGCGGTTTCAATATTGGCGTGCGTGGTCATCGCAGGTCTGACGTTCGTCGGACAATCCGCTCACGCGGACTCGATTGTCCTCGAGCCCTCAAAAGACAACACGATATTCACTGACGGCGTCGACATGCCTGCGGATCTCAGTAACGGGGCCGGCCCGCACATTTTTGTGGGCCGCACGCTCTTCAATGGGCTTCGGCGCGGTCTCCTCGCGTTTGACATTGCGGGAAATCTGCCGGCAGGTGCCGTCGTCGAAAGCGTCGAATTGACGATGCACATGTCCCTTGGGACTTCGACGGAAACGGATTACATGCTTCATCGCGTCCTGGCAGACTGGGGCGAAGGTACGTCGAATTCCGGGTCCGGTCCGATTGGTTCGGGCGCCGGCGGCGGCGGCGGCGCTCCGGCGTCGCCCAATGACGCCACATGGATGCACGCTTTCTTCAACACGCAACCATGGACGAATCTCGGCGGCGATTTTGCCCCTGTTGAAAGCGGTTCAACGAGCGTCGGCAGCCTCCCCGCCGACTATGTCTGGAGTTCGACGCCCGGTCTGGTCGCCGACGTTCAATCGTGGCTCGACGATCCCGCTTCCAACTTCGGATGGTTGCTCAAGAATGATGAACCTGGGGCGCTGCAAGGGCGAGCCAAACGCTTCGAATCACGCGAGAATCCGACGCCGTCTTTCCGACCGCGATTGCAGATCGAGTTTTCCGTTCCGCCGCCAACCGAGGAAGTGGTCCTGATGGCAATCAAGGACAACACGATCATTGCCGACGATTTCGGCCCGCAGGAACTCAGCAACGGCGCCGGTCCGCACATCTTCGCAGGCCAGACGACGTTTGCGGGGCCGCGCCGCGGTTTGCTGGCTTTCGATGTCGCGGGCAGCGTGCCCGCAGGTGCGACGATTGTCGAAACGGAAATGGTCCTTCACATGTCCCTCGGCGTTCCGGGCGATTACGACTTTGCGTTGCATCGCCTTCTGGCTGACTGGGGTGAAGGGACGTCCAATTCGTCGAGTGGTCCCCAGGGCTCCGGCGCCGGCGGCGGCATGGGCGCTCCGGCGACGCCGGGTGACGCGACGTGGGAGAATACGTTCTATCCGAATCAGTTCTGGACGCAGTTGGGCGGCGATTTCAACAACCTCGAGAGCGCGATTGCGACCGTTGGATTGACTCAGCAGCACTACACATGGGGCTCAACGCCAGGCATGGTCGCAGACGTGCAAAGCTGGTCAGACGATCCGTCAGGGAACTTCGGCTGGATCATCATCGGAGACGTACCCGTGGGTGCCATTCGGACCGCCAAACGATTCGATTCCCGCGAACATCCCAATTCCGACTTCTGGCCGAAATTGATCGTGCGATACACGACACCGCAAGAGGGCTGCGAAACGTGTGCCGGCGATGTCGACGGCAACGGGCTCGTCAATGGCGCCGACATTCAGAAATTCGTGAATTGCATCCTGACAGGCTCGATCAATGATCCGATGTGCGGATGCGCCGACATGAACGCCGACATGGCATTGTCTGCCGCGGATATCCTCGGATTCTCTGCGGCGGTCAGTCAGACGATCGACTGTAACTGACGCGTCGTCGTCGGCTCGTCACGACCATCAGGATCATCGTCGTGATCATGCCCATTCCCGTCATCCCGCACATCGTCGTCTCCGGCGCAGGGGTTGGCTGCGTGCCCGGCGTTTCCGTCACGACGACCGGCGGCACTTTGACGCCGGGAATCCCGATCGTGAAGATCCCGGCAACGTCGACAATCGCCCAGGCGACGCCGCGATCGAGATCGATGCCGTGTCTGCCGACATCCGCCTGCGTCGGTCTCGCCGGATAGAAACCGCTTTCGAGATCCCGAATCGCTGCCTGCTGCCATTCACTATTCGTCGCATTCCATCGAACCAGCAGCGCTTCGTCGGACATAGACGCCATCTCATCGATACTCGCATACAACGCGACGACCAACGCAAACGGATCGTTCGACGGATCGATCGTCGTGACCACCTGCCGGGCAAATGTCGCTTCCTCGCCGGCGTTCATGATCTCGGCCGACGACGCCAGGCCCTTGCCGGCCTGGTGGAATCGAACATCCGATCGCGTATGCGGCGCGTCGAGTCGCAATTCGTAGAACGCATTTCCCAGATCGTTGATTGTCATCGAGTGCTTGTCGATGATCGCATCCACGAGGATCTGATCCGTCTGTGTGCAACCACCGTCCGCATCGGCGATCAACTCGATGGCGTAGCGTCCGATCGCCTTGGGTGTGAACGCCGGGCGCGACTCCTTCTCGTTGCTGAACTGATCGATGTCGAGCGACGGACCGGCGACGATCCGCCAGTTGAAGTTGACGGGCCCTGTTGCGCCAACGACGACAGGAATCGCTCCGAGCGCGACGGACGGCTGGAATGCTTTCGTGACCAGATCGGGGCCCGCGTCGAGATTGAGGCGCGTCGTCCGAATGATTCGCGTGTCCGTTGCGACGCATGGCGGGTTGGATGAATCCGTGACCTTCAGGCGAAGCGTGTATGCGCCGACGGCCTGCGGTCGGAATCCCCAGTTCGGATGCAGGCCGCTCTGGTTTTCGAACTGCAGGTGATTCTGACTCGGGCTGCCGGATTCGATCGTCCACTGATAGTGAAGCGGGGCTGCGCCGCCCGTCACGGCAGGTTGCAGCAACAGTCCGCCCGTGTCGAGGCAGATCGTCTGATCAACCCCCGCAAATACGTCGAGGGCGTTGACGTGAACGAGAAACATGCGCGATTCGATACAGGGAGGAATGCTGGAATCCTCTGCCGTCGCGACGAGCGTGTATGTCCCCGTCGCACTCGGCGAGAACACGGGTGTGCGCGAGTTGACGCCCGATCCGCCGAACTGCGTGAGCGAAAGATCCGGGCTGCCCGTTTCGATCGACCACTGATACGTGAAGGGCGCTGTTCCGCCCGATGCGACTGTGATGTCGAGCAGTGCCGACGTGCTGCCGACGCACATGGACAGATCCGACGTGCCTTCGAGCCGCATCGTCGCGGCCGTGATCTTCATCGTGTCCGAAAGCACGCACGCACGATCGTTGTCGTCCGTGACTGTGAGCTTCAGCGTGTAAACGCCGGGTGTCTGCGGCGAGAACGTCGGCGCGAGCGCCGTGGGGCCGTCGCCGCCGAATTGCGAGATGTCCGTGCTGGGGCTTCCCGGCTCGATCGTCCACTGATAGATCAGCGGATCGATGCCGCCGTCAATCTCTGCAAGCAACTCGATATTCGTCGCCGTCGCGCAGGCCGTCGCGTCGGGACCGGCGTCGACGTCCATCGAATAGATCATCGCCGTGAGTTCGTCCGTCGTCTTGCAGCCAGTCGAGTCCGTGACTTGCAGGTGAATCGTGTAAAGCCCCGGGAGTGTCGCAATGAACTGCGGCCGCGCGACTGTCGGATTGAGAAGCTGTCCGCCGCCGGAGGGTCCCGACGCGATGGACCAGGCGTACGTGTATCCGGGAATCGATCCGCTTGCGACGACAACGCCGCCGAGTGGGTTCGACGTTCGTCCGGCACACAACTCAAAGTCGTCGCCGGCGTCGGCGAAATAGGGCGGTTCGCACGTGTCGAGAATGCCGTTGTGATTGCAGTCATCATCGTCGAGCTGACAGGCGTCGAAAATGCCGTCATTGTTGCAGTCATTCCCCGCGAGCTGGCATGCGTCGGGGATGGCGTCGTTGTTGCAGTCTTCGGCATCCATGGCGATGTCGCAAGTGTCGGGGATTCCGTTGTTATCGCAGTCCAGCGCGCATCCGGCCGTGCAGTAGTATGGACCGTCGGGCGCTGTGCTGTCTGCGTCGATGTCGCATTCGTCGGGCAGGCCGTTGTTGTTGCAGTCCGTGCTGAAACCGCTGTCGATGTCGTCGGCGTCGTCGATGCCGTTCTCGTTGCAGTCACAAACGCCCGTGGAGATGGTGAGTGTGGCCGTGTTGCTGAACACGAGCGGTGGACAGAGTGAGATCAATCGGCACGAGTAATTGCCGACGAGCGCGGCGTTGACATTGTGCACGAGGAGTTCGCGTGTCAGTTGTCCACTATACGCCGCGTTTCCGGCGCTGATCGCCTGTCCGTTAAACACCCATTGGTACTGATACGAATCATCGAGCGGTCCCACGCGAAATGTGGCTGTCTGTCCTTCGCACAGCGTCAGGCTTTCCGGATGTTCCGTGACGGCGGGCGGCGCGTTGACAGTCAGCGTTACGCCGTCACTGACGACGCCCACGGTATCGCAGGGCGTTGTCACGATGCATTGATACGTCCCGGCCATCGCATCGGAGACGTTGGCCAGCGTCAGCTTGAACGTGTTCTGTCCGGAGATGTCGACCGTGGGGACGACGTCGACGAATGCGCCGCCGCTTGTCGGTCTGTATCGCCAGCGATGCGTCCGATCCGTGCCGACGGAAGTCACTTGAAAGCTGATCGTGTCGCCGGGGCAGCCCGTCTTGTTCGTCGGCTGCGTGAGAATCTGCGGCAATGCGTCGACGCTGACCTGGACTTCGATGCTCGTCGCGATGCCGCAGGAGTTTGTCACGCGCGCCCGATACATCCCGGCGTCATCGCTCGTGACGTTGTTGATCGTGAACGTCGGCGCCGACGTCTGACTGACGACATTGCCGTTCTTGATCCACTCGATCGAGAACGGCTCCACGCCCGTCAGACCGATCGTCAGCGTCACGTTTTCGCCCGGGCATGCGCGCTGCGGCGCCGGGTCCGTGACGACGACGGGCGGCTGATGGACGACGAGCGTTGCGATGTTCGCTTCGTCTGTCCCGCAGTTGTTGGCGACGCGCACGCCGTAGGTGCCCGCGTGTTCGGCGCGAATGTCCGCAAGTGTCAGCGTCGTCCCCGTTTCTCCCGGTATGTCGACGCCGTCATGTGTCCATTGATGGTTGTACGGCGCTGTACCGCTGATGCTGACGGCCAGCGCGACAGTTTCGTTGCGACAGCGTTCGAGCGCTTCCACGCTGCTGATGATCGTGGGCGGTTCGGCAACGACAAGCGTCGCCGTTGCGCTGATGATGCTGTCTCCGCAGACGTTGGAAATGACGACGTCGTAATCGCCGTCGTGAACCGACGTGGCGCTGTTGATGACGTACTCGTTG
>JAJDEC010000503.1 GCA_029259995.1 Phycisphaerae bacterium | reverse complement strand
CGCCGAGGTGATCTATCCCAATTCGACGATTGGCAAAGTCTGCGCGTCGGAGCGTCTGAACGCGATCCCCTGTGCCATGGCCCCCGCCGCCGGCCGACAACCCATGACCAGCGAACTCCACAGAATGCCGATTTGCCCGCTTTGCGAATCCTGCACGCTTGGCTCGGCCCGGATCTCCGATCGTTCTTTCGCGCATTGCCCCTGTTGCGACCTGATCCACGTACCTACTCATGACCATCTCCCGCCCGATGCGGAGAAGCAGCGATATCTGAAACATGAGAACTCGATCGCAAACGCCGGATACGTCGCGACGTTCGATCAAGTCATCGAGACCCTCGCGGTTTACGCCCCCCGCGGAAAACGCATCCTCGACTTCGGTTCCGGTCCTTCGCCTGTCCTCGTGGAACTCCTGCGATCGCGCGGTCACGACATCGTCGGATATGACCCCTACTTCGATCCCAATGCGGATTTAGGATGCACCTATGATGCGATCGTGTCCGTCGAAACTTTTGAGCATTTCCGCAATCCACGTGGCGAACTCAGGACAATTCGCCGCCTGCTCGCGCCCGGCGCGCCGCTCATCGTCAAGACGCTGTTCCATCGCGGCATCGATTCTCTCGACAACTGGCACTATGTTCGAGATCGAACCCACGTCGCCTTCTATTCCGCCGCGACGTTCGCCTGGATCGCAGACGCCTTCAACCTTCGGCTCGAACAACATGATCATCGGACGTTGGCCTGCCTCGTGGCCCCGAATCGCGACTGAATCGCCGGCGGCCGCCACGTGCAACCGGGCCAGGGAGCAACTTGCCAAATGATCGTCGACGTCCACTGCCATGTCGGTTACAGCAACATGCCATTCGACGCCTCGATCTCGCACTTTTCGTTCGAATCCGCCGCAACAGCCGGTGCCGATGGATGTGAAAGCTACTTTTCGCGGCGAATGCTCGCCCGCCCCGGCTGGTTCTTCATCAAACGCTGGCTCGGCATCGATCCGTCACTTCCCCCCGGCCCCGAACTCGATCGACAAATCGCCAGGGCCAACGAACGACATTGGAACGCCGCTCACAGCGCCGATCGACTCGTGCTGCTCGCCTTCGATGCCTATCACGACAACGACGGCCGGGCCGTTGGCGCCGTCCATCGCAAGCGCGATCGTGGCACGGATCTCTACGTCTCCAACAGCCTCGTCCGCGGCATCTGCCAGGCCCGTCCCGATCGATATCTGTTCGGCGCGTCCATCCATCCTTATCGCGACGGCGCAACGGATATGCTGCACGAAGTCGCATCCGCCGGCGCGGCGCTCGTGAAGTGGCTCCCCGTGCATCAGAACATCGACGCCCTCGATCCGCGCACACTCGCATTCATGCGCATTGCCGCCGCGCTCGACATCCCGCTTCTCATTCACTACGGCGGAGAAATGTCGCTCACACGCCAACATATCGAACAGGAACATCCCGGTCCACTGCTCGAAGCCCTGCGCAAGCTCCGATCTGAAAGCGCGATGCCGAAAGTCATCGTCGCCCACGTCGCGACGCCTTCATTCCCCTGGCAGAATGACTCGGGCTATCGAATGTTCCTCGACGCCCTGCTCAACGAATTCCGCGACGCACCGCTCTATGCCGACATCTCCGCCCTCGCCGCTTTCGGTCGCACGGGACGCCTTCGCGAACTCGCCGATCGCCCAGAGTTGCATAGCAAAATGGTCTGGGGAACCGATTTCCCGATCCCCGTCCTTCTGGCGCCGTTCCGCGGCAGAATCGATCGCGCCAAGCGCAAGAGAATCGCCGGCGAAACCTCGTGGATCGAACGGGACTACCTCCTCAAAAAGGCGCTGGGCTTCGACGACGCCGTCTTCCATCGCGGCGGCGAGCTCATCCCGCCCGATGCCCGCGGAGTTGACAACCCGACCGCGCCTGCGGATCGTGCTTGATGTTGATCGATGACTGACGAAGCGCAGGACCACTCACCCCATGAGCGCCCCCGATCTCAAAATCCGACTCGGCCCCGTCGAGCTGAAGAACCCCGTCCTCACGGCCTCCGGCACCTGCGGATACGGTCCCGAGTACTCCGCCTTCGCCGATCTCGCCATGCCCGGCGGCTTCACGACCAAGAGCGTGACGCTCAAGCCGCGAAAGGGGAACGCCCCCCAGCGCATCGTTGAAACGAGCGGCGGCATGCTCAACGCCATCGGTCTCGCCAACGTCGGCCTCGAAGAATTCGTCAGCGTCAAAGCGCCCGAGGCCGCGAAGATCGGCACGAAGATCTTTGCCAATGTGGCGGGACATTCCATCGACGAATACGTCGCCGTCTGCGAACAAATCGACGCCCTCGACGTCATCAGCGGCATCGAGCTCAACGTCTCGTGCCCCAACGTCGCCGACGGCCTCACATTCGGCACGGATCCAAAACTGCTGGCGGAAGTCACGGCGGAGTGCCGCAAAGTCGTCCGTCGCGGCGCGCTGATCGTCAAGCTCTCGCCCAACGTCACGGACATCACGCAGATGGCCCGCGCCGCCATCGACGGCGGGGCCGACGCAATTTCGATGATCAACACGCTGCTCGGCATGAAGATCGACATCCACAAACGACGTCCCGTCATCGCCAATCGCACGGGCGGCCTCAGTGGTCCGTGCATCCGACCGGTCGCGATTCATCTGGTGGACAAGGTGTATCGAAGCGTGGCCAAGCCGGCGGGCATTCCCATCGTCGGTATGGGCGGCATCACATCATGGCAGGACGCGATCGAATTCATCCTCGCCGGCGCGACCGCCGTCAGCGTCGGTACGGCGCTGTTCACGCATCCCGATGCGCCGATGCGGATTATCGCGGGGATTGAAGAATACCTGCGAAAGAACAGCATGGCGTCGATTCGCGAACTCATCGGCGCGCTCAACGAGTAGTCGGTGTAGGGTGGGCCGTGCCCACCAGGACGCAACACTTCAACGCTCACAGCGAATCAGACACATGCTCGCCCGGAGAACGACGAACTTGCCAACGCGATCTCCCGCCGCCGCATGCTCCCCTTGAAGGGGAAGCATGGCATCCGACTTCAGTCTCGAGATAGCAGCCATCGGGTAATCGAAGCGATCGGCTCGTTGTCGTGGTGGGCACGGCCCACCCTACACTGGCATTGACGACCATGGAGGGCTGGGGTGCCATGCTTGCCCTCCAAGGCAAGCATGTGAGCACCGGCAAGGCGTATATCGATCAACCATGTTCTCAACAATACCAGTGTCGAAAAAATGCGAACGCCGGCGAAGCGTCGAACGATCAAACTCATTCCCAACAATACCTGTGTCGCAGGCATGCACCCCTTGAAGGGGGAGCATGGCACCCAGCATCTTGAAAGGGGAACTTGGCGCCCAGCATCTTGGAGGGGGAGCATGGCTCCCAAATTTGATTTGGAATGTCGATACTGCGAGAGATGTTGGCGTGACAATCGTGGCCGAGGCGGGTACGGCCCACGCTGCGCGGGATCGAAAATGCGTTCAAACATGCGCCGCTACGGTACAATCTCAACCAACGAATACCCCGGCACGAGCAGGTCATACAGCTCCGCGACATCCTTCGAGAGCAATCGAACGCAGCCCATCGACATGTCGGCCCCGATGCTGCCGGGATCGATCGTGCCGTGAATGCCGAAGCCCGAACGTCCGACGCATTCGCCGGCCACGCAGTCGAGACCGATCCAGCGATCGCCGATCGGATTGTTTGGATCATCGGGCGGATAATGCTGACCGTCGCGCGGATCCGTCCAGGCCGGATTGGTCTGCTTTGTCGTCACTTCCCATTCCCCGATCGGTGTCCCGTCATCCATGCCGAGCCCGACCGTATAGCTGCGTACATATTGATCCTGGAGGAAAATATCCATCCGATGCTGGCTCTTGCGAACGATCGCCCGGAACGGTCCGTCGACGACTTTCAGCCGCGCCCCGGCGCGAATCATGTCCTTTCGCGCCAGCTGATTGATATCCGCAAGAAAGTCGATCGTGAGCTTGTGCCGCCTGGCCAGAACGTAGAGGCTCTCGCCGCTCGCCACTTCGTGCATACGCGCAATCGGATCGCCGGGCGACGCCAGCTTTCCGAAAATCAGCCTGTCAGCAATTTTCGCCAGATCCCGTCGCACGCCCTCCTGCTGTTCCATGGAAAGCCGGCCTTCCAGTGCCTTGTTCAGATGCCTTCTCGCTTCGACGTACTGGCCGCGATCCATCGCGCGACGACCGGCCAGTACATCCGCATCGACCGACGTCGCGGGCCGCGACGCGCCAGACGATCCCGTCGAGTTCGCAGCCGGACTGACCTGTGGAACCAGTGGCGTCCCCGTCAGATCGCCAAGGGCGATGCTGCGATTGGCCGACACGGCCGGCGAGTTGTCTGAGTCCATCGCTTCGCCCGCACGATCCGCAGCGCCTGCCAACGTCGGATTGACGCTGTCCGTCGCACCGACTTCACGTGTCGCACTCAGCGGCATGACGGCCCGATCCGAGACGACGACATCACCCACATCCGCGTGATTGAGCGCCAGGCGGCTTTGGGAACCGTCGGCGTCGGCCCTGAACTTCCAGAGATAGAGCCCCCACAACGACACGGCGACGAGGCAGATCGCGAAGAAAACGGACTTGGACGTACTGGCGGTATTCTGTGAAGAGGTCATTCTAGGCCGCTCCTTCAGCCGCACATTCACGCTCCCTCCCTGGTGAATGTCCGTTATTGAAAACACCTTGCAAACGAACGCAGCGTGCCCGCATTCCCTCGATCGGCGTCAAACTCTCTGGCGCAACAACAGCGTGCGCTTCTTTGATAACAGATACTTAAGCATACCCGTCTTCGATGGGCGATCAACCGCCGTCGCGCGCAACGAAACGCACTAACGCCATCATCGCCATGTGATTTTCATCGATATCAACCTGGAGACTTACGACATGAACCGATGCGATGTTCGTTATCCGAATCGGCGAACCTGCTGATCCGTGACGAGCATGTTCATTCGAACATCATGTTCCTTCGCCGGAATCGAATCCACAAACTGAATCTCAAGCGCGAAGGCACAGGAGACGCCGCGAAAGCCGTCTCCCGACAGGAAGCGATCATAAAACCCACGACCACGACCGAGCCGATTGCCGTGTGCGTCGAAGCCGAGCCCGGGCACAATCACGAGATCGATCAGGCCGACCGGCAACGGCGCTCCCCGGGAGGGTTCCCGAAAACCGTGCTGCGTTTCGGAAATGTCCGTATCGAGATTGCTGATTTCGACGGGGATCATCCGATGCGTTTCCCAGCCGACCTGCGGGGCCAGGACGCGTTTCCGATCCTTCCACGCCTGAAGCACGATCGGCGTTGTATCCGCCTCGTGCCAGTTCGACAGATAGATCATCAGGATTTCGGCCTGCTGATACTCCGGCTGCTCAAACAGGCGGGCAGCGGCGGCTCGCGAACGTTCCTGGATGACAGTCGGCGACAATGCCGCCATCTGGGTACGCAGACTGGTGCGGAGTTCCTTCTTCACCAAACCCCCTTTTGCGGATGAACGTACCATATAGACTGTAATCTCGGCATTCAATAGCATGCCGGGCCAGTAATGTCGCCTATTTCATTGCGGGAATCACGACCTATCGGAAGTGGGTAAGCCTGATGTCCCGATGGACGCCTATCGCAAATGTGTCATGCAGCGTTCAATTGTGATGCGGAATACCATGATCCAAACCAAGGCACAACGTCGACAGCGTTAAGATTCTTTGAATTCTATTTTTCCAATCATCCTTGTCGCGACGGCCGCCGCCGCCTCTTCGGCGCTGACGGTGATCATCCGACGCATCTCGATTCGAATGGACTTTGTGGACCGGCCCGGCGGCCACAAGGGACACGCCGCACCCGTCGCCCTCGGCGGCGGTCTGGCCGTCACAGGCACTGTCGTGTCGGCGATGCTCCTCGGCGTGGTGGCCGCCTATCTGCTCGGCGATGGCGCAAACACCGGGAGCGAAATTCCCTTCGAATTCGGCAGCCACATCCCGGGCATCCGCGCCAAGGCCCCGATGGCCCTCGCTATCGCCGCCTGTTCAATCACGCTCTGTATCGTCGGTCTCATCGACGATCGCAAACCCCTGCCCGTTTCGTTGCGACTCGGCGTGCAACTGCTGATCGCCGGCATTCTCGTCATCGGATTTGATCTCCGACTCCTCACGCTCCTGCCCGCGTGGGCCTCGATCGCCCTGACGATGCTCTGGATTCTCGTCCTCACGAATTCCATGAATTTTCTCGACAACATGGACGGCCTCTCCAGCGGCGTCGCCGCGATCGCCGCCGCCGTGTTTGCGATTGCGTCCTCGATGGCCGGGCAGTTATTCGTCCCGTGCTGCTGCTGGATCCTCGTCGGCGCCCTCGTCGGCTTTCTGCCCTTCAACTTCCATCCTGCAAAAATCTACCTCGGCGATGCCGGCAGCACTGTCGTCGGCATGCTCCTCGCCGTTTTCACAATCCTGACAACGTTTGCCAGCCCCGCCCATGGCGATCAGCCACTCGCCGTGATCGCCCCACTGATCGTCATGGCCGTGCCGCTCTACGACACAGCCAGCGTCTTCCTGCTGCGCATGCGTGCCGGCGTTCCCATCTGGACGGGCGATCGCCGCCACTTCTCGCATCGCCTCCTCAAGCGCGGCATGTCCGTACCGAAAGCCGTCCTTGTCATCTGGCTCGCAACGCTGGTCACGGCCATGCCTGCGCTGCTGCTTCCGCGCGCCGACTGGCAATCCGCACTTGTGATCTCCTGCCAGACGATGCTCGTCGTCCTCCTTGTCGCGCTGCTTGAAAGCTCAGGTAACAATGACCCGACATAGTCGTCCTCCGTCAAACAAAACCTCCGCGATCTCGCGCTTTCGCGACGTCGCATTCGATCGAGTCATGCTCGGCATTCTGCTGACGCTGATCCCTTTGCGAACCATCGTCAACGAGACGACCACCTTCGAAGTCGCCCGCCTGTTCCGACACATCGCCGCCCCCGGTCTCGCCAATCCGGGCACGACGATGCTCTTCGCACTCGTTATCCTCCTGGCTGCGATCGCCACATGGATTCGACGACTCGCCGGCGGAAAACTTCGCCATCGCTGGACCGGCGCGGAACCGGGGCTGATTCTGCTCGTGATCGCCGGCACGATTTCCGTCGCGTTGGCAGGACAAAAAACACCTCGCCCTGATCGGCGCCGTCAACGTCATCACGTTGATCCTTTACGCGATCACGCTTCGCCAGTACCTGACCAGCCCCTGGAAAATCCGACTCGCGCTGGTTGTCATCGTCGCAACGGCCGGCGTCGTCATCACGAAGTGCGGATGGCAGCACTTCGTCGAGCAGCCCGACACAATCGAATACTGGGAGAAGAACAAGGCGGAACTCCTCGGCCCGGGCGCCAATGCGACGACCGGCAAGGCCGCCGGCATGCAACACGACTACGAAAAACGCATGCTCTCGCGACTCATCACGGGCTATTACCCGCACGCAAACGTCCTCGGAAGCCATCTGATTCTGTTCATCATGGCCGGCGCATCCCTGATGGGTGATCGACTGTCGCGTATCCGGAAAAAAACGGCGACGTCCATCGGTCTGATCTTCCCCGTCCTGATCATCGTTGGTTGCGCCCTGGCCCTGTGGGGAACCGGCAGCAAAGGCGCCGCCGCCTGTGCGGCATTGGCATTCGTGATCTGGATGATTGGTACGCGATTGAGTCGACTCGTTGCCGCCGCGCCGCGACTGACCGCATTGACGCTTTGGAGTTCCGGCATCGTCGCAGCCATCGCGATCGTCATGTTGCTTCAACACAACGAAGCAGCGCTGGGGAAGTCGATACAGTTCCGCAGCATGTATTGGCGCGGCGCGGTCGCGCTCATCGCCGATGGTCACGCCCTCGGCGTCGGCCCCAACAACTTCGGCCGCCATTTCCTGCGCTACAAGCCCGTGGAATGCCCGGAGGAAGTCGAATCGCCACATAGCTGGATCGTTCAATTCGCGGCCGAATGGGGCATCCCCGGCCTGATTGCGTTCCTGCTTGTTCTGGGCGGTCTGACATGGCGCCTCTGCAGGAACCACAATGCACACGGCGAGCGTCAGGAACGCGCACCGCCGGGATCGATTCTCTGGTGGTCATTCGCACTCAGCGGCAGCGTGTTTGCGTATTGGCTCTTCCAACATGCCGATGAACCGTCCGACGTAATTTTCCTGTCGTTGTTCCTCTGCGCCGCACCCTGGTTCGGCGGCGTCATTCTTGCGGGATTCGATACCGAAGGCGAGAAAGTCTATTCAGACGATCCCATCGTCGGGGCAATGCCTGCCGTGATGGCCGGCCTGATTTGCTTTCTGCTCCACACGAGCATCGATCTTGCCCTGTTCGAAGGCGGTCCCGCGACGACCTTCTTCGCCATGATCGCCATTGCCCTGGCCATCCATGCCGCGCCCGCCATCGTCGCCGATGAATCGATGATCGCGCCCCCTGAAGCAGCGAAACCGCGCAAGGGACTCGCCGTCGCCATTGCAGGCGTCTCGCTGATTCTCGCCATCGTTGCCATCAGGTACCTGGTCGTCGCGCCATTCAACTGCTGGAACTCGCTCCAACTGGGCAGAACCTATGCCGAGCCCGCGCCCTGGCAGCCGTACCTGTCCATCGGCGGCGGCCGTCACTATGCCGACGCGATCGACGCCTACTCGCTCGACGGTACGGCCGCATCCGAACTTGCCGAACAACTCATCCCGCGTATCCGCACGCCTGAAAACGCAGACGAAGCGTTGCGCATCCTCGATGAGTTCGAACGGCGCGACCCGTACAATGGTCTCCATCACAACATTCGCGGAACGATCGCCCAGCAGAAGTTCCACATGACGCAAGACGTCAGGTTCCTTCAAGATGCCGCGACGGAGTATTTGAAGTACGTAGACGAGTATCCGACGTCCCCCCTGCGACGAATCTACGCCGCGACTGTCCTGATTCGCCTCGCGCGCGACTTCGACGATGCCGACGCCCGAACCGAAGCCGTCAGGCAAATCGAAACCGCCCTCGCCCTCGACGAGCAGCGCATCCACGTTTCCAAACCCAATCGCCTGCCGCCCGATCAGGTCGAGAAACTCCGACAGGCCATCGAAGAACTCGGAGCAACGCCATGATCGTGCGGCATCAGGGCCACGGCGCATCAACAACGCGTGCCGCGTGGACTCATGCCCAGCGTCCCATGCGATGAGGCTGCATACCGCAGCACATCGAGGTTCGATTCGACAAATCGCCCTCGTCCGACAAGAATGAGTAGAGCAATTGACACGCGTCACAGGTTGACGCCAGTTCGTCAGGAGGCAAGCAAATGAAAGTACGAATCACATACTGCGGACAGTGAAACTACAAGCCGCAGGCGACCGGTCTGGTTGCCGAACTCCACGCCCGCTACGGAAACGACGTCGAGCCCGAACTCATCGTCGGCGAAGCCGGCGTCTTCGAAATCGACTTCAACGGCCGAAACATCTACAGCAAGAAACAGACCGGTGCGTTCCCGCGCTACGGCGAAATCCCGCTGACAATTGACTTGAAAATTGCGAATGGATAGCGATTTTCGGCGCGCATCGACTTCGCTGCCGTTTCACCATCCTTCGATGGCGCATCATCAACGCATCAAACGCCCCGGGGCATCCGCCCCGGCGGCCTGATGCTGCAAGCATTCGAGAATCCGAATTAGGAAACGACGTGCAACGCAACGTTGTCAGTTTTTTGCACGCACAAAATCAGCTCTCGCGCCGCGCATAACGAACGGCCTGCCGAATCCAATCAAGACACGGCGGCGGCAACAATCCATCGGCATAGAATCCGATGTCCAGATGACCTGCGTCGACCGCCGCATGCACGCCGGCCACGAGCGCCGGACCGCCGTCGATATACGGCGGATACGCGTCAAATCGCACGGCGACGTGGCTCGCCCCACCCATGGATTGATGCGCCATCGCGACGGGGTTTCCTGACGCCGCTTTCTGATGCCGCGCGATCAGTCGAATCCCCAAGTCACTCGCGACAGGGGCAATCGCCGAATGTTCCGCGTCATCATTCACGGGAATCGCCAGTTTGTCGCCGAGCTTTGCGTACGCCGCCGAAATCAACGATCGCTCCGAGTCGCGCCGCGCATCCGCATAGCCGCGAAGGGCCGAATCGTCGCCCAGCGCCACCTTGATTTCCGCGCAGATGTCGTCCGCCTTGCCCCGAACACCCATGTCGTTCGCCCGATCGATCCAGCCGCAAATCGCCGACTGCACCGCCTCGGCGTCGCATCCATGATCCGCCGCCCGCTGTCGACACGACGGACAGAAACACCAGTCCTGCAACGAGCGTGCAATGCCGCCGAGATCGAACCCCAGCGAACGCTCCCGCGCATATCGTGACGAATCGAACGTCACGTCGGCCAGTTCGACACATCGCGTCGGATAGGATTTCGCCAGGTCCGCCGCCATCGCGACAACGTATGCTCGCACATCCGGATTTGCGGGACACAGACGATTCCGGCTCGAATCCCCGAACGCATCCACGCACGCCGCCATCGGATGTCTCTCGGCCAGCGCACGATTGCGCAGGCAACTCGCCCGAACGCGCAACCCCAGCCCCGTGGATTCGCAGGCCCTCGCGATCTTTGTGAAGGGATCCCGCGACTTCATCCAGCCCGACGCCATCGGTCGTATCCGCGTCGATGTGTAATGACTCGCATCCGGTCTGAATTGAGCGCCGGCCGGGCGACGAATCAAACGACTGTCGCCGATCGCGCGACCGCGCCGAATCGCTGTATCGTCGCAATGCACCTGCACGCAGAGATCGTCGGCGTAGAGATCGCCCTTGATGCGGGCGAGCGCCGCATCAATCCCCTCGTCCTCGAGGTCCCAGCAGAAGCAATCGATCCAGAATCGTGCCATAGGGGATATGTTAGTCCGCCGCCGCGCGAGATGCGACGCGCGTCAGTCGGCATCCTGCGTGTCGCGCGTGTCGATGTCGAGTGGCGCCTTCAAATGCTCCGTCACATCAACCGGTGGAAGCGTCAGCACGCGAATCAGACAGTAACTCACGAGACACAGCACGGAGCTGAGTGAAACGATCATCACAGTCCAGCCGGCCGGATTGAGATCATATTGCCCCATGACTTACTCCTCCTCCGTCTGAACCGGGAAACCGCGGGACTGATGATCGTGTCGCTCGAGTCCGATGTATCGCCCCTCCTTGATCCAACGCTTGCCTGCAATGTTAATCAGCAGGACGAGAAACACGATGAATCCGAGGATGATGAAAATGGAATTTCGCGCCACGCTGTCAACCTTGAACTTCTCGATGTAGCTCTCAGTGTTCTCATAGAGGAACATGACGAAG
>JAJDEC010000502.1 GCA_029259995.1 Phycisphaerae bacterium | reverse complement strand
GTCTGAATCGAACACTCGGATTCGTCGACGACGCGACACGCCGCCGCAACCGAGCAGCAGGCGCCGATCCCATTCTCAATTGGTGTGATTCGGATTCGACCGCCCCCCTGGGCGCCGTCGTATCCGCCGATTCGAACCAGGAATTCGTCGCCCGGATCGGCCGGCACGGAAAGGTGCGACGGACCGCCGATTGCGCCGCAACCATCGTTGTCGCAATACGTCGCGATTGCCGTCGCACGGAGATCATTGCACGTCGTGCTGATGCCGACTTGATAGACCTGAAGTGTCGTATCGAATGACGACTGGCAGAGCGAGAATTCGATCAACCCATCGGCGTTCGTCAACGTCGACGTGTATCGAAACCATGCGTCGGCGTGACCGATGAATGGACTGTTGTCACACTCGTTCGGCGTGACTTCGCCGTCCGTATCGTATCCGAACGTCGCGAAGACTGTCTCGCCGTCCGCGATGGTCCGCGCCGTTTCGCAATAATCGTCGCAGTCGATGCTCGAACACGACCCCAGGTGCCAGGATCCGCCCTGGGCGACGCACGTCTGCCCGTTGACAAAGCTCTGACACGTTGTCGGCGTCGAATCCGGAAAGCAGCATGCGCCGATCGACAAGCCGCAGTTCGGAATCGACGCACATGTCTGGCCGCCGCGAAAAATGAGGTCGGTGCCGACGCAATCTTCCGGATTGACGTTCTCTTCGCAGGTGCCGTCGGCGTGATCGCAACACGCGCCCACCTCAGCGCAGCTGTGGAGATAATTCCACGTACCGTTGTGAATGTTGATGCAGTTATCCAGCGTTGCATCGATGCAGTCGCCCGCGCCCGTCACGCACGCCCGCGTCGGCGTGACTTCCATTTCGCCGTGGAGCTGAAATGGAAAATCAAGCGGTTCAGTCGTGCCGCCGTCCATCGCGGTCGTCGCGATACCGGAAAAGTTGAGTTCCAGTCCGTTGTCCGTCGGCAATCGAGGCTCTGTGGGAGGTGAAAACAACCCGCCTTCAATCGCGCTGTCGAGCCCGACTTCGATCCAGTATCTCCCTGCTGGCAAGACCGGCAGTTCGGAAAGATCGATGTCCACATTCTTGATGGCGCGTTGGCAATCCGTCTGTGCCGATTCTGCCGTTCGAAAGACGCCGGCGAACGTCGAGTTGACGTATCGATTCGTCTCGAAGTCGCCCCAGATCGGATCACCGCCGAGCTGCGGATCCGTCGCCCACACACGCACAAATGCGATTCCGAGTTCGGAATCGTAAAGCGTATCGAATTGATACGCGCGCCAACGAAGCTGTTCGAGTTGCCATGATTGGCCGATCGGAATCGTAAAATCATCCACGACGCGATTGACAGCCCAATCCGTCCTGATGCCGGCCGTCGTTCCGCCGGTTGGGAAACTCGTGTTTGATCCCCCCGGTGCATCAACACAGACTTGCAAACCATCGCCGGTAATGAATGGTCCATTGTCGTGCAGGAGCACGCCGGGTTGCGCGCTCGCGATCGAAGTGAACATGAATAGCAACGGAAACGAAAGAGCGAGTATTCTCAGCATCAAAGCTCAGTTCCTTAACTTCTATGGTGAAATTGTCGCCATTTCGGCGCGCCCCCAAATTCGCAACGAGCGCAGCGCTTGCGCGCATGCCCGACGGCACACTTCATCACTGGTCTCAATCAGGATTCGGCGTCGAGGTTCGCGAGGCGAACCGCCGCAAAGTCGGTTTCAATCAGTCGATCTCGCCTCAGGGCGATACAGCGATCGAACCAACGAGCGGCTTCCTTCGAATGTCCCTCGGCCTCATGTTTCGCTCCGATGTAGAAGCAGGCCTCGGCCGTCTGATCATCGTTCCTGGCAGACGCCATCAATTCGTCGGTACTCATATCGCCGTCCATGTACAGACTTAACGTCTGTATCCACTTGAGGCGACCGTCATCGCTTTCTATCCGCTCGACGTCCGACGTCAATGACGTCGATTCGTCGTCGTCTGCATTCACAAGCCGCGTCAACAATCCGGCATATCCCCTGACGATCGGGTGCAGCGCAGCGCCGGCGGAAAAATCCTGCTTCGCGAGCTTTGCGTCCCCAAGCATCTGATACGCCATTCCACGGCGGATATAGGCAACTTCCACGTTTTGACCGAGATCAATCCATCGTGTGAAGTCCAGGACGGCCTCGTTGAAGCGATGCAATCGGAAGTTGGCTCGGCCTCGATATTCGTGGCTCGCGTGAAAGTTCGGGCGAAGTCGCAGCGCTTCGCTGAAATCGCTGACGGCGCGCTCATAGTTGCCGGCGACATAGTGAACGGCGCCTCGAATACGAAGCGTATCCTCGCTGACCTGGATGGCGAGGCATGTATCGAGCTGACGAATCGCCTCATCGAAGGATCGCTGCCCCATCAGCGCGAGCGCACCTTGTTGATATCCGCGCGTGTCCGTCGGATCCAGCTCGATGATCCTCCTGGCGTCGGCGGCGGCCTCTTCGAAGTTCGCCTCGAAACGGCTCAAGGTGCTTCGCTCGGCATATGTATCGGTCAGTGTCGGATTCAGTTCCGCCGCCTGATTGAATGACGCCCGAGCCGCATCAAGTTGTCGAAGACCGACATACGCCTTTCCTCGGGCGACATAGGCAAACGAATACTCCGAATCGAGCAGGAGCGCCTGGGCGGCGTCCGACAATGCGGCGTCGAAGTTTCCCTGATATGTGCGCGATACCGATCGGTTGTACCACCAATGAACATTGCGCGGATCGAGACGAATCGCCTCTGTGAACGCCGTTTCGGCCTCCACGAATCGGTTCAACTCCGCCAGCGCCGATCCGCGCTGCCCGTGGACGAGGGCCCCGCCGAAATCGTGTTCGATGGCCGCGTCCGTGTCTGCGAGCATCGCCTCGAAGTCATCCAGATCGCCGTAGAGCGAAGCGCGAAGCAGACGGGCTTCGCCCATGGATGGATTCCGGCGCAGGGCGCGATCCAGCAATCGGATCTTGGCCGACGTGTCCTGTTCGCGGCAGGCCTGAAGGCAGTAGTCCT
>JAJDEC010000501.1 GCA_029259995.1 Phycisphaerae bacterium | reverse complement strand
ATCGCGCCGACGGCGCGGGCGAGCTTTCGTCGGGCGGCGCGTAGACCGGCGGGGCAGTCGCTTGTGATGAGCGTGCCATCGGGGCGTTGGTAAAGTCGGACGCAGAGACGGCCTTCCTTCTCGCGGATGAGGGCCGTGACTTCGTCGTCGCTCATGCCGACGAGGTTGTAGACGTTCTTCTCGCAGGCGTTGCAGAATCGCGTGCGATCGTCGCCGCGCATGGCGTTCCATGACATGCTGCAGGGCGATGCGATCTTGGCGTTCTCCAGAATGGGCAGCGATCGGTTCACGGCTAATCTCCTTCGAATCTTATTGGCGACTTCCTGCGGGGCCCTCGATGCCATCGGTGTCACATGGAATGTTCGACGGCGTGCGGGACCGATCGGTTCCGTGCCCGTCGCGAATTCATCTTATTCATCGTGCAAGTGTCGGCGGATGCAGGTTTTATTGAACGCGGGATGGCGCCCGGCGGGACGTCGATTAGTAGATATAATGCCCAGCGATGTTCGATCAAACAGCAGAATCAGGCGGAAAAGAGCGAATTCCAGAAATGTTGATCCATACAAAGGCGGGTGTGGCGTTGCGGCGCCGATTCGTGTTCTGGCGGGGCGTCGGCTTGGTGTGCGTGTTCGGCCTGTTGATGTGGCCCGACATGCTTCGGGCGGACGAGCCGGCGACGAAGCCGGTCCCGCCGGCGGATGTTGCAACCAACGTGGCTCCGGCGCCGCGCTCGGCCGCGCATATTGCGCTGAACGATTTCCTGGAGTTGTACAAGCGCGGTACGCCGGAAGCGCGACGCGAGATGGCCGCGTATCTCGATCCATCAAAGCTTGACGAAGAGGCCAGGAAGGACCTGCCGACGCTTGCGAATTCGCTGGCCGAATTCATCGACACGCGCAAGCTGGCGGCCCCCGAGGTCTTCGATCGGATCAAACTTGCGGAGAATGCGACGGAGCACTGCCTGTTTGAAGGGAAGCCGCTTCTGCAGGACATTCCCGAATCGGAGCGCGCCGAGACGTCAGCATTGGAAGATGACGCCGATGGCAAGAAGGACGAGCTCGTCTGCCATATCCGGCTGTTGCGCGAAGAGGACGGGCTCTGGTATTTCGGTCCCGAAACGGTTCTGAAGATCAAGTCGCTCGCCGTCATGGCCGCGCCGGCGCCGACGGTGACTGACAGCACGGGTGCGACGAAGGAGACGGCCGGCGAAGCGACGCCGCCACCCGGCGGCGATGCCGGTCAAAAGGGGGCGCCCGCAGTCGACGCCCCGAAGGAATTCCGCTCCGTGCAGGCGACGATGCGTACGTTTCTTCAGGCGTTTGACGAGAACGTCAAGCGCCGCGTAGCGCCGGCCGACTGTTTGAATCTATCCGAACGTGGGATGAGCTCAAACGATTTTTCGGGACAGGCGCTGGCCGGCGGATTGAAGTTCGTTCTTGATCGCACCGCGTACATACAAGTCAACCTGATGTCGGATGATCCGGCCCTGACGTCGCCGCAGTTGCTTTGGACCATCGAACAGGAGTGGCCGATCAGCCTCGAACGAATGCCGGACGGCCGCTGGCTTTTCAGCGACGAAACGCTGGAGTCTTTACCCCAGATGATCCGCGCCGTCTGGTACTCGCAGCCGAAGGTTCCTGACGCATTCGAGCCTTCCATCATCAAGACACCTTGGCTCTATACGCTGAAGATCGTGCCCGACTGGGGGTGGCGGAAGATCGGGTTCCTCGAAATCTGGAAATGGATCGGCCTGCTGGCGATCGCATTGATCGGCATTGTCTGTGATCGCGGCGCGCAAGTGATCCTGCGCTTCGCCTCGCGGTTCGTCGCGCGGCGCATCAACGACAAGACGGATGAGGAGTTTGGCGACAAGTCGTTCCGGCCGATCGGTCTTGTGCTGATGTCGTACGTCTGGCTGATGCTGCTGCCGCTGGTGTGGCTGCCGGCATGGATGGGCACGCTGATGACGACGGTCAGCTGGCTCGTGCTGATTCTTGCAGGGATATGGGCCACATATCGCGTGATCGACATCGTGATCGCGTTTATCTCGATTTCGATGCAGGGGCATGTGTCGACCTTCGACGACTTGTTGCTGCCGTTTCTCCGCAAGGCGTTCAAAATTGTTATCACGATTGTCGGCATCGTCTATTTCTTCGGTCGATTCTATCCCAATGACATCGGGGCACTCCTCGGTGGTCTGGGAATCGGCGGATTGGCGTTTGCATTGGCGGCGCAGGACACGATCAAGAACATGTTCGGCTCGATCACGGTCATGCTGGATCGGCCTTTCGAGATCGGCGACTGGATCAAGATCGGTGATGTCGAAGGAACTGTTGAGTCCGTCGGGTTTCGCAGCACGCACATTCGCACGTTCTACAACTCGCAGATCAATGTGCCCAATGGAAAGCTGATCGATGCGACGGTCGACAATTTCGGCCGACGACACTATCGCCGGATCAGCACGACGCTGGGGCTGACGTACGACACATCGCCGGAGAAAATCGATGCCTTTTGCGAAGGCGTTCGCGAGTTGATCCGGCGGCATCCGTACACGCGCAAGGATTCCTACCACGTGTATTTCAACGGGTTCGGCGCGCATTCGCTTGACGTGCTGCTCTACTGTTTTCACGAGACGCCGGACTGGGCGACGGAGTTGCGTGAGCGGCATCGATTGTTCTGCGACATTCTGCGGCTGGCGAACAAGCTGGGCGTCGAGTTTGCGTTTCCGACGCAGACATTGCATCTGCACAATGCGGATGCGCCGCCGCCGACGGACGGCGCGATGCCGCCGCCGCCGAGATCGAAGCAGCTCGCGCCGGACATTCTGGGGCGAAGCGAGGCCGCCGCGATCGCCAAGCTGTCGGTACCACCGCCGGAATCGCTGTCGGCCGTCGACATCCAGCGCGAACCGCAGTCGGTGGATGAGGTGTACGTGAAGGAGCGATTGGGGATCAAGACGGATGGAGAGTGATCAGGAATTCGGCCGTCCGAGCCCAATTGTAGCTCAGGGTGTGGAACGGGCTAATGGCCCGTTTTGGAACCGGCTATTAGCCGGTTCCACACGGCTTCTGGAAGCGTCTGTAGGTTGTAAGCGGAATCGGTGTCAATCGGTCGCGTCGTCGATTGTTCGCGGCCAGTCGTTTCTCAACAAGCGCGACATGGATCGGTCTGCCAGCACGATTCCCCCTGTCTGGCATTTCGCGCAGTAGTTCGTTTCGTTGTCTGCGTATCGAATGCGCTGAATCGGTGCTGCGCAGTCTGGGCACGGTTTGCCGAATTTCCCGTGTGCGGCGAAATCGTTTCGGAATGCCGTCACGTCGCCCGGGCCGGGGAATTTCTTCATGAACTGCGCCGTCAACACGTGCGTCCAGCGCGTGAGCGTTTTGATCGTTGCCTCGCGCAAGCGCACGATTTCGTCATCGCTCAAACGCATCGTCCAGACGATTGGCGACAGCCGCGCTGCGTGGAGTATCTCGTCGGAGTAGGCGTTACCAATTCCGCTGAAGAGCCGCGGATCCGTCAGCGAGCGTTTGAGCGTGTGGTTCTCGCGGCGGAGTGCGTCGGCGAATTCTTCGATTGAAGCGGTCAGGGGTTCGATTCCGCTGCGCGTGTGCGGAACGAGTCCGGCTTGTCCTTGCACGATATGAAGCGACGCCCTGCGTTTCGAACCGGCTTCGGTAAGGCCGAGTGTACCCGAGGGAAAGTCAAACTCGGCCAGCGCGAGTTTCCTGGGCAGGTGCCGGCCGGTTTCGAGCCATCGGAATCGACCGGCGATCATGAGATGAATAACGGCATAGCGTTCGCCGTCGAAGGCCAGCACGATTCGCTTGCCGAGGCGAGTGACGGCGCGAACTGCCTGGTGCTCAATGGCGTCGACGGGCGGATCGAATGAGCGCAACAGAAAGGGATTCAGGACACGCGCCCGATCAAGTGGCTGATTGACGATCTTGAGGCGCAAGGCTGCGCAATATGCCTCAATGTCGGGCAATTCCGGCATTTTTCTGATCCTCGACGGATCCATCATAATCCGCGAGAGGTTTCGGCGTCACGCTCGTTGAATTGGGTAATTCGGCTGATTTGGATCCAGAGCAGCCTTGTGTCATTTGATCGCGTAGACAGAAGGGCTTGGTCGACAATCGACGGCTCCATACAGTGTCGATTTTGAATGTCGGTTCGAGTGGAGAGGGGATCCATTCCGGAGTATCCTCCGGCATCTCAGCCAGTCATGAAATCAAACACTGATGACGGTCTGTCGCCCCAATGGATGACGTTCCCAGCCCGTTGTCAAGAGACAGTTCCGAATACATGTGAGAGGCAATTTGAATGTCAGAATATCCAGCTCGCCATCGATCCCGCGTCATCTTGCAGTCAGCGCTCATCGCGATCCTTGTCGCGGCGTCCAGTGCCATGGCAGTTCCGCCCAAGCATTGGCCGGGCTATCGTGGCGAAGACGGAACGGGATCCTGGAACTACTCAACGATTCTGTCTCGCGAAGATGCGATCGGTCTCGACATCGCATGGAAGATGCCCATCGGCAGCGGCTATTCGGGCGTGGCTGTTCGCGACCATTACGTTGTCACGATGTTCACAGCCGGCGCCGATGATGTGGCGGCGGCGTTTGACAAGAAGACCGGGAAGGAGCTTTGGCGATATCGGCTCGAAGACAAGTTTCCGGGCGAGGATGGCGCCCACGACGGTCCGATTTCGACGCCGGCCATCGATGCGCATCACGCTTACTGCCTGACGCCGCGCGGTCGATTCGTCGCCGTTGAATTGAAGACCGGCAAGGAGGCATGGGCGACCGAGTTGAACAAGGACCATGGCGCCAAGCCGCCTCGCTACGGATTCTCCACGTCGCCTGTTGTTGTCGGCGACGTCGTTGCGTTGCAGGTCGGCGGCGAAGATCGATTCCTGATGGGTTTCGACGCCAGGACGGGCAAGAAGCGCTGGGCCGTCGGTACCGACATGGTGATGTGGCAATCCCCCATTGTCGTCAAAGACGAAAAGGCGTCCGAGCACATTCTCGCCGTCGGCGCTTCGAAGATCATCGCGATCAATCCGAAGGACGGATCGATTCTTTACGAGTTTGCGCATGGCGGACAAGGGGCCGCTGCGTCAAC
>JAJDEC010000051.1 GCA_029259995.1 Phycisphaerae bacterium | reverse complement strand
GTCCCGCGCATTCGAATCCAACGCCGACCTGTTGAAATTCGAGTTGATTGCGGGAATCCTGAAGTCGCCGGCGACGGCCGATCCGGATTGCCGTGAACAGGATTTGCAGGCCGCGCTCGACAAGTTGGCGACGAGCGTCAGCGCCAATCCTCGCAATCGGCGCTGGAATTGGATCTGGTACGGATTGGGCTACGTTGCGATCGTCGTGATCCTCAACGTCTTCATCTTCCCGACGAACAAACGACTCGCGGCGGGCATATGCGCAGGCCTGTTCTGGATCGTTGTCATCGCGCTGCTTATCCAGGCCTGGCGATCAGACGCCAGGAAGGGAACCGAAGAACGAGCAACATGAGACTTGTTGCTGGCAGCGGCTCGCCCGTCTCGTGGAGCGTCGCTCACATGTGACTGGCAAATTCGCGAAACGTACGCCGCCGCAATTCAATTCAACCTTTCGGCCCTCAATGGGTCCAGTCAGGTCAGAGGCCCGTCGCCTTCGTACGCCGAACAAGGTCAATTCCGGAAACGCGTGTCGTTCGTGTCGAGTGTTGAACGCGATCCGGAGTTTTGCAGAATTTGCGCCGATTTGCGGGGGGGGAAATGAGTCGAATCCCGAATAAAACGGAGTCAAACCCATGAATGACATGACCTTAGATGACGAATTGAACGTTTGTACACGGAAGCCGACTTCTCGTGTCCGATCCGATTCCGGATGTCCCCAATTCACTCCACCTGCAAGATATGCACCCCGTTTTGACATTGAATCTCACAGCCGCCCCGCGCACAATGCGGCTTCCTCGCAAGGAACAGGGAGTTCTCAATAATGTCGCCAGTCAAGCTACCGACCGCGTTCAGTCGCGTCGTGATGGCGTTCGCATGCTCCGTCCTGATCGCAGGCCCCGCAGGCTGCACGACCGGCGGCTTCAACAACTTCCTGAACATTGGCACGCCCGGTACGCCCAATCCGTTCGGACTTCTGATCAACACGGATCTGGCGAGTGATCTGCTCGGCGCCATTCGGCTTGCCAGCAATGAGAACGTCTTTCTGTTCGGTAAGTTCTCCGACAGCGGACTCATTGAGAGAATCGACGGCGCGAGCTATCGCAATTCCGAGGGGCAAGTCGCAAAGGTCGAGCTCGCCAACGGTCTCGTTACCAAGGCGACGAGCTTCGACGGTTCGACGTTGACAATGGTCTACGAAGAGATCAGCACGCAGCGCCTGAAAGGGCGCGTCGATCTGGTCATCGCCGGAATTGCCGGCGACGATGGCATGCAGTCGTTTCCATTCGATATCGACCTGGCGCAGGCCGTTGACGACGTGACGGCGGAGATCGAGGAATTCCTCGGCATTGATGTGTCGGAGACCGTGCCGCCGGAGAACCCCGTCGGGAAAGTGCGATTGCCCGATGTCAACAAGGGCGTGAAGACGTCGAATCCGGATCAGGTTGCACAGCTGATCCTCGCCTTTGTATCCTTCCATCGCGCCGCCTTCGCGGCCATCGGCTACGTCATTGTCGAGATCATGGGCGGCCTGATCAGTGCCATGGCCAATCTCGTCGTCGGCGTGGTGGTCGCCGTCACACAGGCCGTCGTGATCGCGATGTTCACGCCGTTTATCCTGATGGGGGAAGTGCTTCGCGTCGCCGTCTTCCAGCCGGTCTATACGGTCGACCTGAACGTCGACCTGAATCTCAATCCGCCGGGCTTCCGTTGATGCTCCGACGAGTCTGCGCTCATCGCGGACAAGCGAAGTGAGTGCGATCGTGAATGGACGTTGCCCTGCTATTGCAGAAACGGATTGAATTGTTTCTCGTCGCCGATGGTCGTGACAGGGCCGTGCCCTGAATAGACGCGCGTTTCATCGGGCAACGTGAACAGTCTTTCCTTGATGTTGCGAATCAGTTCGTTGTGATTGCTGTACGCAAAATCCGTGCGGCCAATGGCCTGCTGGAACAGCGCATCGCCGACGAATACGATGCCTGCCTCTTCGCAATAGAGACTCCGGCTTCCTGGTGCGTGGCCCGACGTATCCAGCAGCAGCCATTCCGTGTCGCCGAGTTTCAATTCGCCGCCGTGCGGCAGATCGATTGTGTCGAACTCCCCCACATTGATAGGAAAGCCGTACTTCGCCGATCCATTTTCTTCCGGATCTGTCAGCGCGGGCCGTGCTGCTTCGGCGATATAGACAGGAATCTCCGGAAACGCCTCACGGATATCCGGCACGCCGTTGATGTGATCGAGATGGCCGTGTGTCAGGACCAGCGCGGCCGGCTTCAGATTCTTGGCCGCGACGTGCGCGATCATTCGTGCCGGCGACGGTGCGAATCCCGGATCGATGATCCAGGCTGTATCTGTCTTGCCGACGGAAACAACAAAGCCGTTCTCCGCAAACTGACCGTCGATGAATGTCGCAATATGAATGTCTGTTGCCATGGTTTCAACTTCGCGTGGTTTGACGGCAACGCGGGCCGCCTGGCTATTTTCTGTGACGCGTGGAAACGTAGCCGATGAGGCGCTGACCGTCGAGCAAGATGACGGCGTCGTCCCGGGCGGTAATCCCCGCGAAATGGGCGATAGGCTGCGTCACGATATCGCCGGCCCTGTTCGCGGGCATCGTCATCCCCGTCGAGCACGCGATCCGGCAGATGCGGTAGGAATGCGATGGTTCCGTCGCCGGGGTATCTGCGCGATTCGGCATTCGACACGTCACAATGATGTCGCCATTCGAGACCAGCGGCGGATGAGCGAACGGGTATTCGCGTCCGGAATGCCGCCAGACGACACGCCCCGTTGTCGCGTCCACGCAGACCAGCAACCCGGGCTTGCCGGCGATCACGTACGCGCCGTCGGCGCTCACGACGAGCCATTCCGCGTCGCCGACAATCGAAACGTCCACGTGCCATCGCGCCCTGCCGTCCATCAGATCGAGTGCCGTCAATTGATCGGTCTCATCGATCCAATAGCAGCTGTCGCCGACGCTGGCGAAACATCGTCGAAGCATCGGCCTCGGAAGCGGCAATTGCCATCGAAGCGCGCAGGTCTGCGCGTCGAACCCGATCATCCAGGATTCAACGCACATCGCGAGACCAATCGACGTGACGTGTGTCGGGCCACCTTCGTATCCGCCCGGCAGTTTCGCCGAGCCCAGGAGGTGGCCATCGGACAGGGCGTACGCCTTCAGTGTGAAATCCTTGCCATTTCGACTGACGACAAAGGCGGCGCGACGATCGCAGCCGATCCATCGTGCCGATGTGTCTTCGAGTTGTTTCTGCCAGAGTCGCTTTCCCGTGGCTGCGTCGGCACAAACGACACGGCCGCGATTATCGACGGCCGCAATGGCCTGGTCCGATTCGAAGAAGTCAGTCCATCGATCGGCGTCGACGAGATCATCGGCGCTATTCGTTCCGGCTGTAATCGGAAATCGCCATTGCGTATCTCCGGTCTCCCGATCGGCGGCGAAGATTTCGAAGGGCGTCGCGAATACAAGCAGCCTGGATGTGCTGAGGATGTTGCGCGGTTGGAAGGGACAGGCAACGGGCGTCGTCCAGCGTGCGCGCATCGAGGCCGGATCCCACGCCTCAATGTGCTCCGCAGAATACGTCAGCAGGATCGACTGTGGATTCGCGCCCTGCGTGTCGTGTTCCGATTCGACGACAGCGACGTTGTCCGCGAACACACGGCCGTCACTCAGTCGTGTCGGCCAGCGAATCGCCGGGACCGCGGGCGTCTGTGCGACTACCGATGCGGATGCAAACATCGCAAGGAGCAGCATCGGTGCATTTCCAAGGGGCGTAACAGGGATTTCCGGATTGTGTGCCATGTTGACGCCAAGGATTCGGGGCGGCTAGTCCGAGCTGCCGCTGCGATCGTCAATCCACTTGGCGAGTTCCTCTGCCATTGCCTCTGCCATATCTGCGGCATCTGTCCGGGATGCGCCGCTCGTCGCGACGATCTGAAGGCGGCCGATCTGCCGACCGCCGGAAGCGAGGTCGAGCAGCATGACGGCATAGGATTTCTCGCCGGTCACGACGCCGAGGCCCCTTCGCTTGTGGTACCACATCACTTCGGAATCGATCTTGAGCGGCGTCCCGCTTCCTTTCAGTGGTGCGTCATCCGCTTCGACAAGGTACTTGCGGCATGCGGCCGGGAACGTCGCCGCGAATTCGCCCGGCATGAGACTGCCGAGGCGAGATCGTGGCTGGCCGGCCTGCACGCCGCCCATGTTGCGGAAGTTAGCGGTCGGATTGTTGATGATCTCGACTTCGGCGGAGGCGCCCTTCGCCTCTCGAAGCGTGCGCCGAGCCGCCCAGGAGCAGCCAGTGGAATTCATCAATCCGAGGATGGCGATTAGACAGAGCAGTTTATGACGTTGCATAGGGGTCTCTCCGTTAGTGCCAATACTGTGGCATTCGAACCTTCGGCCCGCATTTCTTCGTATCGATACACATTGCCGTTCGGCAATTGGGAGAATTCTAAGAGCGACCCCGATCCGGTCAATCAGTATCGACGCTTCCTGTCGAGCAACAGGCCCAGATTCCATTGAACTACATCAGATGGCGGCATCTGATTCAGTTCGTAAATCAGCGCATCCCGTTGTTCGTCCTTAAAGAGGAATCGCGAGAGCAGTCGCATCGATTCGGTCTGCGACCTTGCGTCGGCATGGATTGCGCCCTGAAAAAAGCCCTGTGCGTTCTCGCGCCAGCTGTCGCTGAGCGCTTCGATGTTCCGCGCCGGGCCGCCTGACAGCACTTGGAATCGACCTTTGGAAATGCAGTACGCTTTCAATTGTGTTTCGCCCGTCTTCGTCCGCTTGACGCCTGCGCGGAGGATCACGATCCAGTTGGACGATGAGACGTTAACGATTCGAGCGAATGCGCCGCGGCTTCGCAACGATTGGGCGTCCTCAAGGGCGCGTTTGTAGGCGGCGGCACTTTCAAAGGCCAGCGACTCAGCGGCGATCCGCATCCGACGGCGGATCGGCTCAAGCGTCGTTTCGTCTCGCGCGTCGAGGAATGCGATCGCTTCTCGAACAGACCGGCGATAGTCATCCATCGGAGCTGTGCCGTCGCACGGTGCCGGACAACGGCCCATGTCGTAGTAGGCGCAGCGCTCGCCGTTCGGCGTTTTCAACAGCACTTCGTAGTAACGACACAGGTCAAAAGAGTCTTCGAGCGTACGAATCAACGAATCGGCGTCCTTGCGGCGCGGGATGGGACCGAAGTACTGGGCGTGATCTTCGCGCAGGACGCCGACAGACTCGAATCGGGGAAATGCGGCGTCGGGATCGACGCGGACAAACCAACAAGGTCCGAACCCGAGCATTGCGTTGTATCGATCGGGAAACAGGCGTCGCGCGAATTGCCAATGCCACAACAGACCCTCAAATGCCCCACGCGTTCGCTTCCAGGAAATACGACGTGCAATCTCGCCAAGCTTGGCGCGTTTGGAGAGTTCGTCCGGATCGCTCATCGCCAATCGAGGCGGTACGACGCGGCGAAGATTCTCGCAGACGCTCAGAAAGATCGGCCGTTCGTCAGCGTCCGACAGCAGATAAACCGCGCCGAGCGCCGGCAGCGACTTCGGATCAAGCGGGGCGTCGGCCGATAGTTCCAGCGCTTCATCGAACGTGGCCGTCGCCTGCGCGTCATTCCGTGTATCGGCAATGTGATCTTTCTCATCGTGCATTCAGCGGGTATTGTTCGCCATCAGTCGTGATTTCGCCACGGGGAAAGCGGCCGAGAATGATTGCAGTGACAACTCGCGGCCGAATCGCGGCCGTTGGCCCGCAGATTCAAGGCAAGTAACCAGCATGCGCGCACTCGTTACAGGCGGCGGAGGATTTCTCGGGCGAGCCATCGTCGATCGGCTGATCGCGCGCGGTGATCAGGTTCGCAGCATCGCCCGCAACGAGTACCCGGAACTCGTTGCTCTGGGAGTCGAAAGTCTGCGCGGAGATCTGCGCGATTCGGTCGCCATGCGACGCGCTTGTGCAGATGTTGACATCGTCTTTCACGTCGCTGCGAAAGCGGGCGTTTGGGGGCCGTACGACGATTATCATCGAATCAACGTCGCCGGAACCGAAAACGTCCTTTCGGCCATGCGAGACTGTGGCGTCGGAAAGCTCGTCTATACGAGCTCGCCCAGTGTTGTTTTCCATGGCGGCGATTGTGTCGGTGCGGATGAATCGCTGCCGTATCCGGATCACTATCTCGCAAACTATCCAAAGACAAAGGCCATCGCCGAGCAACGGGTGCTCGGGGCGAACGGTAGTCAGATGGCGACAGTGGCGCTGCGACCGCATCTGATCTGGGGGCCGCGTGACAATCATCTGGTGCCCCGAATCCTCTCTCGCGCGTCGAAGCTCCGGCGCATCGGTCGCGACAACAAGTTGATTGATACGACCTATATCGACAATGCCGCCGATGCGCATCTTTGCGCGGGGGATCGCGTGTCCGTCGGCGCGGCGTGCAGCGGGAAGGCCTACTTTGTCTCAAACGGTGAGCCGTGGCCGACGTGGGACATCGTTAATGCGATATTGGCCGCCGGCGGAAAGCCGCCGGTCACGAAGCACGTTTCGAAACGGCTGGCGATGATCGTGGCCTCGATCCTGGAGCTGGCCTATCGTGGTCTGCGTATTCGCCGTGAGCCGCGTCTGACGCGATTCGTGGTGGAGGAATTGTCCAACGCCCACTGGTTTGATATTTCCGCCGCGCAGCGCGATCTTGGTTATCAGCCGAACGTATCCATTGACGAAGGACTTGAGCGACTGAGAATCTGGCTGGCTTCAAGCGAGAAGCGGACTTCGTAGTCGCCGAACCCCAGGTCGCCGAACCGTGTCTGGAAATAGCGGATTGCCTGCCTGCTCCGTTGCGATCGAAGGATCGAATCAACATACCAGGTCCGAACGATCGGACGCGGCGTACCGGACGTCGTTTTGCCCACCTTCGACGCCCAATGGCCTTCATGACCGGCAGAAATCTTAACTGAATCGTAAGTTGGATGTGGAGTCAGTCAGGAATGTTCTAACCGGGTGGGATGGGCAATGCAGAAACTCTTGAATAAGCTGAACCGACGACAGTTTATCGGCGTCGTCGGCGCCGGTGCTGTGGTTGCAGGATGCGGCGCCGAGGAATCGCTCGGTCCCGTCGATCCCGGACTCGGAATCGATCCGTCGACGGGCGGTGGCGGAACCAATGTGATCGAGCCGATCGATCCCGTCGATCCGGTTGATCCCGTCGAGCCGATTGATCCGATTACGGAGCTGCCGGCCGGATTCAAGGCGACGTTTCTGCATCGCGTCACGTACGGTCCGACAAAGGAAGAACAGGCGCGATACGACGAAATCGGTTATGCGGCGTTTCTCGACGAGCAACTGAATCCCGCACAGATTGCCGACGATGATGATGGTATCGGGCAGCAACTTGCGCCCTTATGGACGCTTTCAGCCACGAATGATGAACTCATGACGACGCGATGGCCTGACAGTTGGGGGCAGGCGTTACCGCATCAGGCGAAGGCGAAGCTGATCCGCGCCGTCAAGAGCAAACGGCAGCTCTACGAACGAATGGTCGACTTCTGGATGGATCACTTCAATGTCCAGGCGGCCGTCGCGCCGTACGTGCGATTTCAGCATATTCGATACGAAGCGCAAGCGATTCGTCCTCACGCACTCGGAAACTTCCGAGACTTGTTGTTCGCCGTCGCCAAGAGTCCCGCCATGATGGAGTATCTCGACAACCAGGCGAACATTCGAAACCTGATGAATGAGAACTATGCCCGCGAGCTGTTTGAGTTGCATACTGTCGGTCTGAACAACGGCTACACGCATCAGGACATTACTGAGACGGCGCGTGCATTCACGGGTTGGCGGGCCGAACAACAATCAGGCACAGACGTCTTCAACTTTCAATTTCGCGCGGACTATCACGACAACAATTCAAAGCGTGTGATGGGACTGACGCTGCCGGCCGGCGGCGGCATTACGGACGGTGAGCAGATTCTTGATTTCCTGGCATCGCATCCGAACACAGCGACGTTTATCGCGACGAAGCTGATCAAGCGATTCGTGACGACGACGCCGGCGCAATGGATGATCGATCGCGTTGCAAACGCGTTCTATGACTCTGACGGCGACATCAAGACGACAATGCGTGAAGTGCTTTCCGTCGAGATTCTCCAGAACGCCGTGAAGCAGCTTCGGCGACCGCTCGATATGATTGCGAACATGCTTCGACGAACGAATGCCTCGATCGACTCGACGTTGGCCATCGACACGCCGCTTCGAACCATGGGCCACTATCCATATGACTGGAGCACGCCGGACGGGTATCCGACCGACAAGTCCTATTGGGTCGGTGGACTGCTGGAGCGATGGAATTTCGCATTCAGTCTCGCGAAGGGGCAGGTCGGCGGGTTCAGTCTGCCGAGCGCGGCCATGCT